>DAOTMJ010000017.1 GCA_035450225.1 Candidatus Hydrogenedentota bacterium | reverse complement strand
AAGGTGAGGGCGAGGGCGAAGGCGAAGGCGAGGGCGAAGGCGAAGGTGAGGGCGAGGGCGAAGGCGAGGGCGAAGGCGAAGGCGAAGGCGAGGGCGAGGGCGAGGGCGAGGGCGAAGGAGAAGGCGAGGGCGAAGGCGAAGGCGAATGCGAAGGCGAAGGCGAAGGCGAAGGTGAAGGTGAAGGTGAAGGGGAGGGTGAAGGCGAAGGCGAGGGACCGCTGCCGCCGGGTTGTTTTGGGCGACCCGTCTGATTTTTCGATTTTTTTAGGATCTTGACGCGGCGCGCGAAGTGTAGTAGTCTGGGGAAGGCTGTGTTGGGTGTAACAAGAGCCGTTGGGGCGGCACGAAGGGTAGTGGTATGTTGGATGTATTGATTCGCAACGGGTTGGTGGTGGACGGAACGGGCAAGCCGGGGATCAAGGCCGATGTCGGCATCGAGAAGGATCGCATCTCGCTGGTCGGGCACGCCAACGGCTTTACGGCGGCGCGCGAAATAGACGCTTCGGGCAAGGTGGTGTGCCCCGGTATCGTGGATCCGCATTCCCACGCCGACCTGACCATTTTCCGTCCGGATCACGCACAACTGCTCGAACCGCTTGTGCGGCAGGGCGTCACGACGTTTATCGGCGGTAATTGCGGCCTCTCGATGGCCCCGCTGGGCGTGAAACACCGCGCCGCCCTGCAACAGTACATCGAGGTGTTCACCAATCTCGATCTCGATCGGGAGTGTCCTTGGCAAAGCATGGGCGAATTTCTCGACACGCTCGAAAAACGGGGGGTGCTTCTCAATACCGGCGTGCTGGCGCCGCACGGCGTGATCCGCATCAACCAACTCGGCCCCGAACGGCGCTACGCCACCGATGCCGAGTGCGACGCGATGGCCGACGAGGTGGAACGCGCCGTGGACGAGGGCGCGCTCGGCCTGTCGGCGGGGCTGCAATATTATCCCGGCAGTCAAAGCGACACGCGCGAAATGGTGCGGTTGGGCCGTGCGCTCAAGCGGCACAATGGCGTCTTTGCCTGCCATCTGCGCAGTTATTCGGCGAACACCGTGGCCAAGGCCATTGACGAAGTCGTCGAAGTCGCCCGGACCAACGGGATCGCCGCGCAGATTTCACACATCTTTGCGCTGCCGGTTTTCGGACCCTTCGGACCGCCGATCCGCGCGGGAATCCGCGCACTGGCCAAACTGTCGGACCGCTGGACGCCCCCGCTCCCGCTCGACGGTCCCCTGCGGCATTGCGTGGACCGCATGCTGCGCGCCATCGAAAGCGGCGCGGACATCGGGATGGATGTCATGCCCACGACGACGGGGTTCACGCACCTGCTGGCGTTTTTCCCGCCGTGGGCCCTCGAGGGGAGCCGCGAAGACGTGATCGCCCGCCTGCGCGATCCGGAAAGCCGCAAGCGCATCCGACGCGCCATCGAGCACGGGAAGGGAAAATGGCCGCATGTCGAAAACGACTCGTGGTCGCTGAATCTGTTCCACCTGATGGGATGGGAATGCTGCCGCATCATGGCCGTCGTCTCGGAAAAGAACAAACGTTACGAGGGCATGCGGCTCGTGGACATCGCCCGCGAGCAGCACAAGCACCCGCTCGACGCCGCCTGCGATCTCCTCCTCGAAGAGGAAGGCCACGTCCTCGTCTTCGAATCGCTGGCGCACCCGGAAGACAAACTGACCGAACGTTCGACCTTTGCGCCCATCAAGCATCCGAAGGTCTCCATTTCGACGGACACCATTCTCATGGGCATGGGAAAACCCTCCATGCTCTTTTACGGCTGCTATCCAAAATTCTTCGGGCGGTACGTCCGCGAAAAACGGATGCTGCCCATCGAAACCGCCGTTCACAAGGTGACCGGCCTCCCTGCTGCCCATTTCAGACTGAAAGGGCGCGGACTCCTTGCCGAGGGCGCGTTTGCGGACGTGCTCGTGTTCGATCCGGAACGCATCGCGACAAACGCCACCTTCGACAAGCCCGATTGCCCCCCTGCGGGAATCGAACACGTCTTCATCAACGGGAAGCATGTGATCGAAGGCGACACCTTCCACGCGGATCTCCGGGCCGGCGCCGTCCTGCGCCGCGCGTGAAATCGGGAGACAACAACGCGACTGTTTTTACGCCGACCGCGGTTTGTGTTTCGGGCCGACGAAGGGTATCATGAGAAGAGGTGCGGCGAAAAATCCGATAAGGGTTGGAAAGGAATAGCACGGACAAGGTGACGGCAAACCACGTTTTGGTAGTGGACGATTTTGTGGAAAACACGCGGATCCTCGAGGCGTTTTTGGGCGCCAAGGGGTATCGCGTGTCCTGTGCGTCCGATGGACAGGAAGCCTTGGACAAGGTTGCGGCGGAACCGCCCGACATCATCCTGCTCGACCTGATGATGCCGGGCATGAACGGATTCGAGGTCTGCCAATACCTGAAGCAGGCGGCCGGCACGCGCCATATCCCCGTCATCATCGTCACGGGGCTGCATGAGCGCGAGGCCAACATCCAGGCGCTCGAAGCCGGCGCGGACGATTTTATCGTAAAGCCGTTCGACGCGCTCCTGCTCGATGCGCGCATCCGGAATTCGCTGCGCACCAAGGCACTTCAGGATCAAATCATCCAATACCAGAAGCGACTGGAAACGCAGAACGAGGAACTGGAACAGCGCGTGCGCGAGCGCACGGCGCAACTGCTTCGGACCCGGCAGGTTACTGTCTTCAGCCTGGCCAAACTGGCGGAATCCCGCGACACCGAAACCGGCGCGCATCTCGAACGGATCCGGTCCTATGCGCGCGCCATCGCGACGGAACTGGCCCGGCGCGGCCTGTATGGCGAAACGCTGACGCCGGCGTTCATCGAAGAGATATACCATTCGAGTCCGCTGCACGACATCGGAAAAGTCGGCATTCCCGACGGTATTCTGCTCAAGCCGGGCGCCTTGACGCCGGACGAATTCGATTTCATGAAAACGCACACCCTGATCGGCGGGGATACCTTGCGCGCGGCGGACATCGAGGCGGGCCGCGAATCGTTTCTGGCGATGGGCCGCGACATCGCCTATTTTCATCATGAACGTTGGGACGGCGCCGGATATCCGCATGGGCGGAAAGGGGCCGATATCCCGCTGGCGGCGCGGATTGTGGCCGTGAGCGACGTGTACGACGCCCTGTCGTCCAAGCGCCCCTACAAAGAGGCGTTTACACACGAAAAATCGAAAGGCATTATCATCGAGGGCCGCGGCACGGCGTTCGATCCGGCCGTCGTGGATGCCTTCTTGGCGTGCGAGGAGGACGTGCTCAGGACACAATGCCGGCTTCAGGACAGCGGCGTGGGCCACGTATACAAGGCCGCCGCCCGGGTGGGGATTCCCCAACGCGGCTCAGCCGCAATGCCTCAATCAAGGACATGATTTCTTTGTCCGCAACTTCTGTGTACCATGCACAGAAGTTGCGGACAAAGAAACTTGAACACCCCCTGAATTTTGTCATCCGGCGGGTGTGTTCCGATACAATTCTTCCTGTGAGATGGTTCCCTATTCGCGGAGACAACGATCATGCAGCATGTATTGCGGATTTTGTGGGCGGCACTATTTGTTTCAGGGACGGCGTTCGGTGGTACGGCCGAACGGCTGAACCTGAATCAGGGCGATGTCGTCTCCGGTGTGTCCGGCATTACGTTCGATGGAAGGCAGTTTACGATTCCGGGACATGATCCCGTGCCGCGTGACGCGGTCAAGTCCATCGAATTTCTCCGGGAAAAAGAATCGGGCGAAACGGATGCGGCGGCCGGCGGCGAGGGATTGTCGGAGGAGGCGCGCGCGGCGCTTCCCGGGGCGAAGCGGATGATCCAGGCGTTTCCCGGCATCGCCGGCGTCATGCTGGTGGACGATGGCCGGTTCGTTTACCGAAAAGACGGCACGCACGTGTACCGGTACCATTTCGCCGGGCTGGTCCTGAAAGAAGAGAAAAAGGAATGGGCGCAGGTCGGGGCGGGCTTCGAGGAAGGCCGCAGCCGCGCGCGCATTCTGTACGGGCGCGCAATAATGCCGGACGGAACCACGACCGTCCTGACGCCGGCCATGATCAAAACCAGCAGCCCGTCCGAGGAAATGATGTTTTTCAATCCGAACCGGAAGGTCCTCACGGGCGTCATTCCCGGCGTCGAAATCGGATGCATCGTCGAGTATTGCTACGAGTACGAGGAGTACAATCCCGAAGATCCGCGACTGTTCAGCCCGGGATTTTTCTTTCAGAGCACTGAACCCATGATCCTGTCGCGGCTTACGGTCGAAATGCCGAAGGACGTGCCGCTGAATTATGCAACGCGCAACTTTCCCGAACCGAAACAGGCCGATCCGGCCATTGAGGAAACGGGCGACACCCGGATTTACACATGGCAACTCGAAAACATGCCGCCCGTCGTCGAAGAGCCGATGATGCCGCCGGAGCCGGACGTCGTGCCCATGGTCGAATGCTCGGTGTTCAAGGATCACCAGGAAGTCTTCGCCCTTTTGCGCAGCCTGCAACAGGCGCGCATGAAATCCACACCGGCCATCGAGGAAAAAGTCCGGGAAATTGTGCGGGATGTGCAAACGGATGAAGAAAAACTCGCGCGCATTTACCATTGGGTCCAGGAAAACACGCGCTACATCTCCATCAAGGGAAGCCTTGGCGCCGGCTTTTCAGGGCATACCGCGCAGGAGACCTTCGAGAACCGGTACGGCGACTGCACGGACAAATCCATTCTGTTCTGCACGATGCTCAAGATCATCGGCATCGAGGCCTACCCCATTATCGTCATGACCAACGACGCGGGCGCGGCGGTCACGGAAATCCCCACGCTCAGCGGCAATCACTGCATCAGCGAAGTGTGCCTCGCCGGGCGCTGCTTCTACCTCGACACGACGGCGCAAACGTACCGTTACCCCTATTTTCGCGCGGACGACCACGGCATCGCGGCCGTCAACGCGATTCGCGGCGACATCCGGACGATTCCCGTGCCGCCGCCGGAAGACAACCGGCGCGTGTCGCGGCTGGACATTGCGTTGTCGGCCAACGGCGACGCGGAGGTCAAGACGCGCAACGACTACAACGGCACGGTCGAGGCAGGCATTCGCTCTTTTTGGAAAAACGCGCGCGAGGACCAGCGCAGACCGATGATGATGGAATACGTCAACGCGATCAGTCCGGGCGCAATCCTGCGCGATTTCACGCTGACGCCGGTTGATGATCTCGGTGTGCCGTTGGCGATGACGATTGACTACGCGCTGCCCGGACACGCGATTCGCGTAAAGGATCTCCTGTATCTGCGCATGCCGACGCTCGAACGGGATTTTCCCGAAGCCGCGCTCGAAAAACGGCGGTATCCAATCCAGTACATGACGACGGAGGAGCGCGTGCTCGAAATCGCTCTTGCGATGCCCGCCGGTTTTCATGTGAGATGGATGCCGCCCCCGCTCGATCTGTCGAGTCCCTATCTCGAATACCACGCGAAATACGAGGAACAGGAAGGCCGGGTACTGCTGAACGAGTCGTTCCGGCGTCTTGATCGCATCGTGCCGCCCGCCGATTACCCCGCCTATCGCGATGCATTGCGAAAAATCGCCGCTTTTGGAAAACAGGAAATTTTCCTGTCCGCAAAGGATTGATCGTATGAAAAAATTTTTTTCAAAAAAATCGTTTGGCGTGATTCGGCTGATCGTTCTGTTCCTTTGCGGCATGCCGTGTCCGGTTCCGGCGGACACCCTGTACCTGCGGGCGGGCGAACAGGCCGAAGGGGTGCTCAAAGCCATGGAACCGGAAACCGTAACCTTCGAGGAACCGGACGGCGTCAAAACCCATAAAAAGGAAGACGTCGCGCGCATTCAACTTCAAAAGGCGCGCCAATACGACGAAATATCCCGCGCCGACATGATTACCGATCCCGATCTTCGGGAGTGTATCGCGTCGCAGCCGTCCGAAAAGGATTATCCGGCCGACGGATCGGTCACGCTTCTGCACCGCCGCCTCCTCGACCTGACGACGCCCGGTCTCGTGCGGGAAACGACGCGCACGATTACCAAGATTCTCCGCCAACGCGGTGAAAACGCCGCCAGCACGACGATCCGGTATTTCGACGATGCCGACAAACCGGAAATTGATTTCGCGCTGACCGTCGCGCCGGACGGGCGCGTGTTGCATTTGAACGATACGGCGATCAAGGACGAATCGGTGCATGTGCGGTTTCCCGACTACCGCCGGCTGTCGCGACTTCGTTTTGCCTGCAAGGAACCGGCGCCGGGAAGCATTCTCGACGTTCAGTACACGGTCGAGCGCAGACGCGACTCCCCGCTTGAACCTTTCTACTCCGAGGAACCGTTCCGCTACGATTCGCCCCTGTTACGCAAGGAAGTCGTGGTGATTGCGCCTGCCGGAACGGACATTCCGCATGGCCTGAGCGCGGCAAGCGCCGGCAAGATTGACTATTCCGAAACCTCCGAAAATGGACGAATCCGCCGCGTCTGGCGCCTCAAACAGCCCGAAACCGGGATCGTGCAAGAACCGCTCATGCCGCCCCGCAACACGTTCATCCCCTTGCTGACATTGGGCGCTCCCGCCACATGGAACGATGCGGCGCAAGCCTATCGCGCCATGCTCGACGCCTTGCCGCCGCTGTCCGATCCGCTGCGCGGCAAAGCCGTCGAATTGGCGAAAGGCGGCGGGGCCGCGGCCATTTACGCGCACATCGCAAAAACGATTCGCACCGCGCCCGTCGGACAGCATGAATTTCGCTTCCAGCCCCATGTGCCGGACGAAACCGCCGCGCGCGGCCTCGCCAACGAACTGGACAAGAACATTTTGTATTGGGCCATGCTGAAAGCGGCTGGGTTCGACTGCGCGTTCGCGCTCGTGCGCAACCGCATGCAGGGACCGCTTGACGAGAATGTGCCTTCGATTCGGGCCTTTCATCGCTCGGCCGTGTATCTGGTGAAAAACGGCCTTTTTTCGACCACGATCAGCGACCGGCTGTCCTTCGGGACGGTTCCCGGCGACATGCAGGATTCGCCGGCCTTGGTATTCCTCGACAAGGGCGCCAAACGCATGACCATTCCCGCGGCAAAACCCGATTCCGAAAGAGACGAGACGCGTTTCGAGGCGCGCCTGCGTGAAGACGGCGAACTGGACCTTGAAATCGTTTACACCGCCACGGGCAACGGACAGGCGGGGCTGCGCGCGTTCAAGGATTTCGACGAGCAGCAGTTGCGCCACCAACTCGAGGCTGCGGCCGCGCGTCTGCATCCCGCGGCCCTTCTCAAGAGTTACAAGACCAGCGATCTGGCGGACCTTGCCGTACCTCCCTCGATTTCACTTTCGTGCCGGATTCCGGGTTTTGCCACAACGGCCGGCGGCGATCTCATGCTGTTCAATTTGCCGGCCGTGGATTACAGCGCGGCGGACGCAGGACGTTCCACGCGCGAATATGGCTTGTTCTGGTTTCACGCGGCCCGCGCGCGCGTGGCCGGTTCCATCGAGTTGCCGAAAGGGTTTGCGGTGTATGGCGGCCCCGGCAACATCCGCCTGAAAACCGGAATCGTCGCATACCGCGCCAAATTCAGCGCAAAGGGAAACACGATCGCCTTTGAAGACACCCACGACATCAGGACGTTGTGTGCGCCCGCGTCCGCCTACGCGGACTACAAGCGGGTGCAGGAAGCGCGCGCCAATCTTGCGCGCCGGCGTGTCATCATCGAGAAACGGCCATGATCCTCACGCTAACCCCCAATCCATGCGTTGACAAGACGGTATTTATCCCCGAATTGAATGTAGGAACCTTCATGCGGTCGCAGCGGTACACCTGCATCCCCGGAGGAAAAGGAACGAACGTGTCGCGGGCGGTCAAGGCGCTGGGCCGTTCGACGGCGGCGATGGTTATCGTGGGGGGCCATCCCGGCGCGCACGTCGTCGAAATGATTCGTGAGCAGGACGGCGTCGAGTGCATGCCGGCGTGGGTTGCATCGCAAACGCGAACCATCACGACTGTGCTGGAGGAAAAGATCCACCGGCAAACGGCCTTTTTCGAGCCGGGTCCGCGCGTTACGGAAGCGGAAGCGGCCTCCATACGGGAATTGTTTGCGAAGGCGGTGGCCAAGTCGCGGGTGGTTACCTTCAACGGCACCGTGCCCGATCCAGCGATTCGCGCATTGTACCGCGAATTGATTCCCATCGCGAAGGCGGCGGGCGCGATTACAATCCTCGATTCGCACGGGCCGGAGTTGGCGTTGGGCCTTGAGGCCATGCCGTATATGGTCAAGCCAAACGCCGCCGAGGCGCAGGAATGGGCCGGATTCGCGCTGGACGACGATGCGGCGCGTTGGCGGGCAATCGAATACTTTCACACGGGGGGTGTTGAGATGGTCGTGTTGTCGCTGGGCCGGGATGGCGCGCTGGTCTCTTGCGGCGGAATGCGTTTGCGCGTGACGCCGCCCACCATTCAGGAAGTCAATCCCGTCGGCAGCGGCGATGCGCTTGTGGCGGGATTCGCCATCGGCCTGCTCGAAGGGATGCCGATCGAAGACATGGCGCGGCTGGCCGTGGCGGCGGGAACGGCGAACGCCATGAGCTGGGATATCGGCCACTTCACGAAGGATGAAGTGGAGTCGCTGCTGCCGCGCGTCTCAGTGTCCAAGGCGTGAGATGACAACACTGACGTGGGCATTGTCCACAACCCCGTTTATCTTCATACTCGTGCTATTCAGCAAATCATCTCTGTCCAAATGGCGGCTTGCAGAAAGCCATTTTGAGTAAATAGACAACGTTTTTTCCGGGAAAGCGTTCTTGGGACACCTTTTCTTCGCGATGAAGAAGAAGTGTTCCCGATCAATCGTATTTTGGGCCGCTCTGACATGCGGATTTGAGTTCGGAATCGCCTGGCCCGAATATCCGTGCCCTGTTTTCCATCTGCGTATATCTGCGTCATCTGTGGATCATGTGATTTTCCGCAGATGACGCAGATAGTCGCAGCTATCGAACCGATGAACGGAATAAAGAGGTAAAACGTGGTTCCTTGCGGTTTTGTGGTTTTTTTACCATTCTTTTGGACAGCAATGTCAGCAAATACATCCGACCGCCATTCTGTCCGTGCTCGTGCGCGTGCTTGTAATCGTAATCGAAACAAGAAGTTACGATATCTTCAATCGCTTGCGCGATCATTCAGGGCTACTCATTTTCCTCCCTCATGGGGGAGATCCGAGGTCTCATGACAACTCGTCATCGTAATCACGTTCACGACATCGTAATCGCACTTAACCCCCCGCTATTTTCGCACTCGTCCAATCATGGAACTTCAATTGGTTGCACAAATTGCCCCAGATTTTCTTGTTATTTTTATCGAAGCCGGATTTTGGGCGCTGAAGAAGGAACCGCCCCGGTCTTCGGCTTATTTTCCCACCAGGCTGGACAGCATCAGAATCGGCATGAACAGCGCCACGACGATACCGCCGACGACGATGCCCATGAACATGATGAGAATCGGTTCGATGAGGCTGGTCATGCTGTCTACCATCGCCTTGACCTCGGAATCGTAGAATTCGGCAATCTTGAGCAGCATGCCCTCGAGCGCGCCGGTCTTTTCGCCGACGCCGATCATGCGTGTGACCATTGGCGGAAACTGTTCGCTGCGCGCGAGCGGTTCGGCCAGCGTTTCGCCGTTGCGGACGCTGTCGCCGGCGTTTTTGACGACGCGCGCGAAGACCTCGTTGCCGGCGGTGCGCTCGGCGATTTCGAGCGCGTGAAGAATTGCCACGCCGCTGCGGGTGAGTGTGCTCAACGTGCGTGTAAACCGGCTGATGGCCACCTTGCGCAGCAGGATTCCGAAAATGGGCAGGCGCAATTTCAGCACGTCGAGATTGTAGCGGCCGGATGGAGTGCGTCCATAGGCGCGGACGGCAAACACGACGGCAATCACCGCCCCCAGAACCGCAAGTCCGACCCAGCTTCCCAGCGTGTCGCTGATCTTAATCAAAATCAACGTCGGCGCCGGCAGCGGAACGGGTTTGTCCGGCGTTCCGAAACTTGCGAAAATGGTGGCGAATTGCGGAACGACCCACACGATCAATCCGATCGCAATCAACAGGATCATGCTGAACGCCACCACGGGATAGGTCATGGCCGACTTGATCCGGCGGCGCAGTTCCTCGCTCGCTTCCATGTAATCCGCCAACTGCAGCAACACGCCGTCCAGATCGCCGCCTGCTTCGCCCGCCCGGACCATGCTGACGTACAGGTCGGGAAATGCGCGTGGGAATTTTCCGATCGCGTTGGAGAACGATTCGCCGTTTTCGACATCTTGCGCGCAGGCAAGGATAACGGCGGAGAAATTCGGATCCTCGGACTGCTCGGCCAGGATATCGAGACCTTGCAGGAGGGGCAGGCCGGAACTGACGATGGTCGCCAACTGCCGCGTAAACACGAGCAGGTCGGTTGACTTGACCTTGCGCCGCGCATTGGCGCTGGCGACTGAGGGCTTGACGGTCTTGCCCGCTTCTGCGGCGTTCTCCACGATGAGTCCCTTGGCGGCCAGCATCTGCGTCAATGCCTGGCGACTTTCAGCCGTCATTGTCCCCTTCTGACGCTTTCCGTCGCGCGTGCGCGCTGTGTATGTAAACGTCGGCATGGCTGAATCCTTCCTCCGCTACACGGTTTGTTGATCCCTTTGCTCGTGCGTCCACGTAATTGGCGTGGATGGCGCGAACCAATAAACCACACACTCGACTGCGACCTTCCTGCCGGACTGCTTCAGGCAAAGTATACATGCAAAGCCACGATTCGGCAACTTGGCCCGGCATGTTGTTTTGCCGGCCTGTAGCCTTTACTATTCCGCCGTGATATCCATGTTTGTGCATGCCAACCGGCTGACAAGGTTTTGGGAGAACGTTTCCTTATGATTTTCGCCGCCATCGGCAACATTGATGGAAATGCCCGCGCCCTGGAATCGGCGCTGGACGACATTGACGCGGCGGGCATTCAGACGATCGTTCACACCGGGGATTGCGTCGGGTTCGGATCCACCCCGAATGAGACCGTCTCGTTGCTGCGCGCCCGCGCGATTCCCGGTGTCCAAGGCGATATGGATCGACGTGTGGCGCGATTCGTGCGCAAGCAGCGCACGCTTCGAACCGAATGCGCGCCGGATGTCTTGGCCGCCCTGCAACGGACCTATGACGCGCTCCACAGCGAGCACGTTGAATACCTTGCGGGACTGCCGCGCGAACGGCGGCTTGTCGTGGATGGTGTCGCCATTTTCATTTGCCACGGCAGTCCCCATGGACAGGATGAGGGGCTCCTTGAAAGCGACGATGTCAGCCGCTTTCGGCGCTTTCGCGAAACGGCCCGGGCGGATATCGTCGTCATGGGTCACACGCCCCATCCGTTTTCGCGCATGTGCGACGGCGTATTGTTTGTGAATCCGGGATTCCTGGCGGGCGAACTCCCGTGCTATGCCGTCGTGAACACGGAAACGGAACCGTGGTCGGTCGCGTTTCATCGTCCGGGCGATCGACATTCCCCCTGATCATGCGAAACAGGCTGCCTGTTTTGTCGTTTTCGGAGCGTTCCGCGGCTATTTTTTAGGGTTGGGGAATACCCCAGGCATACAGGGTCACGTCGCCGGTCGAGGCTTCCTCGATGCGGACCATGTGCTCGTTGACCCACGCGCGGTCCGCTTCCTGTTCGGGAAAGAAACCGAAACGATACCATTCGGCGATGAAATAGCCTTTCGGATGCCGCGCGACGAATGCCTTGAGATCGTCCAGCGTCTTGAGTCCTTCCGTTCCGATTTCCCATCGCTCGGACGGCAGACGGGCGCTGGGAAACCACTCGTCCACCCGCCCGATGTAGTAGAGCGCCGAAACGTAGGTGTCGGCAACGACCACCGTGTCCGGCGTCAGCCGTTCGCGGACGTACAGGCACGGTGTGCGAAATTGGGGATGCCGCGTGGCAAGCGTCGTGTCGGCGCCGCGCGCCGCCTCAAGACTGTCGCCGGCGAGCAGCATGCCCGACCACGCCACGCGCGCGATAAACAGGAATGCCGCGGCCGCGGCGATTTTGCGGCCCGGCGATCCGCATCGCGCGCGGAAAATCCATGGCGCGGCAACGGCGATCGCGTAACTGAATGCCGCCGTGTAGAAGGGAAAGGCGAAAAACAGGAACCGGTGGCGGCGGTAGGCAAGCGCCAGACTCAAGACGAGCAAGGGCCCCCAGAACGCCAGCGCCATGTACACGCCGCGCCGGCCTTCGCGGGCGATCATCAGGAGGGTTCCGGCGGCGGCCAGTAGAAAGAATCCGCTTCCGAGGTTGTCCCAAAGCCATCCGACATAATACATTGGACGGCCCTGCGCGGGATCGTACACATGCGCGTTGGACGATGCCGCGCTGAACACGACGCTGGCGTCGTGGGCGGGCAATGTCAGACGGTAGAAGACAAGCGTACCGGCGGCGAGCAGTCCCGTCGCGACAGCCAACACCGTCCAGCGGGATCGCAAGCGGCGTTCGCCCGCCGCCATCACCGCGCTGAACAACCCCGACACGCACAAAAACAGAAGGGAATGCAGCGAAACCATCAGGCCGGCGAGATAGGCGCCCAAAGCCGCCGCAGCGATGGGAACCGATGACGCCGCGCTTTGTTGAGGTTGATTTTCCGTCCCTTGGATTCCTTTCCAGAAGGCCCACACAAACAGCAAGTAACAAGTCTGCTGCATGGTGTAGAAACGCGCTTCGCGGGCCCACGCCACCGTCCACGGAGAAAACGCCATGGCGAAGGCGGCCAGAAGGGCGGGGCCGCTTCCAAGCAGCAGGCGCGTCACAAGGAATGTGAGCAGGACGTTGCCGGCGTTGAACAATACGGAGGGCGCCCGCACGGCCGCCTCCCCGTCGCCGAATAGCCTGATGAAGGCGGCCATCACGGCGTTGAAAGCCGGTGCGACCGGATGCGGCTTACCGCTCGGCAGGACCGCCTCGCCCGTTTCCGCGATGCGTTTCGCGACGAGGACCTGTACGGCCTCGTCGTGCCACAGGCTAGTCGCGCCAAGGTTGGCCCCGCCCAACACGAGGGCCGCGCAGACGGCGGTTATCGCCAGCGCCCATTCCCAACGCGCAATCGGCACACGTTCCATGCGGGCGATTCTACCGGGTAACCGTCGAACGAACAAGCGGGATAAATCCCCCGCGCGCAAGAAACGCGGCAGGATGCCGCGTCTACGGTGGCGGCATAAGCGTCTTCTTGCAGTTTTTTCTTTACACCGCCATCTAAGCCGGTCATTGATAAGAAACAGCCGCGCGTTTCGTCCGCTTCCGGCCGCTGTGATAGGATGACGACCATAATGGTCAAGAAAACAAGGAGATTCTTGTGAAACCGGTATGCGTGGCGGATTATGCGTGCGAATGCGGCGAGGGACCGCTCTGGCATCCCTTCGATGAGTTTGTGTATTGGGTGGACATACCGGCGGGGCGGCTTTTTCGCCATGACCCGGCATCGGGCACGCATGGCGTCTGCTACGAGGGCGAACCCCTGGGCGGTTTCACGATACAGGCGGACGGATCGCTCCTGCTGTTTATGGCGCGCGGCGCGGTATCCGTTTGGCGCAACGGCAACCTCACGACCGTCATTGACGAAATCCCCGACGAACAAACCACGCGTTTCAACGACGTCATAGCGGATCCCGTCGGCCGCGTGTTTTGCGGCACGATGCCCACGGCGGAACGGCCGGGACGCCTGTACCGGCTCAATACGGACGGGACGATCGTAAAACTGCTCGACGGTGTGGAATGTCCCAATGGGATGGGATTTACGCTGGACCGCCGGCAACTGTATTTCACCGATTCCGGCCGAGGCGAAATATCTCTTTTCGACTATGACGTCGCGACGGGCGACCTCGCAAACCGGCGCATTTTCGTTACGTTGCCGAAGAACGCGGGGTGTCCCGACGGCATGACGGTGGACGAGGACGGCTTTGTGTGGTCGGCCATTTGGGACGGGGGGCGCCTTATCCGTTTCGCGCCGGATGGACGCGAAGATCGGTGCATCGAATTTCCCGCGAGGAAAGTGTCGAGCTGCATCTTCGGCGGGCGGAATTATGGCGACCTGTACGTCACCACCGCCGGCGGAAACAACAAGGACGCCGAAGGACCCGGCGCGGGCGGCCTGTTCCGGGTGGATGCCGGAATCAAGGGCATGCCCGAATTTCTGTCGCGCGTCGGGTTGTCCTAATCGCTTTTCTTTGGGCGACGTTTCAACCCAAATTCGGCAACAAAAGCCGAGGGCTTCAGACTTATCCCTTGGGCCTCATCAGAACGACATTGGCAAACGGGAACGAAACACGGGGAAAATGCCAGAGCCGAATGCCGACCGGCCGACAGGACACCGGCCAAGACGTGAAATGGCGGGAGCGACGGGATTCGAACCCGCGACCTCTGCCGTGACAGGGCAGCGTTCTAAACCAGCTGAACTACGCCCCCGCATGGATGCGCGCCAGCAACGAAAATGGTAACACGCAAACGCGGCGAAGATCAAATTTCACGGCCAAGCGTGATGGCCGGGTCGTCTTGGATCGCCTCGTCTTCAACGGGCGGGGCCGTTTCGTGTATGCTTGAGTCGCCGCGAATGGCGCGGCCGGCAAAGGGGATTGTCTGGATGGATACAGAGCATCGGGTGCTTGTGGTGGACGATGAAGCCAGCATGCGCGAATTGCTGGAAATCATCTTGACGAACGCGGGGTACGGCGTGGCCACGGCGCCCAGCGTCGCCAAGGCCTGCGAAGCGCTGGAGCGGGAAATCTTCGACGCTGTGGTGACCGATTTGCGCATCGGCGCCGACCATTTTTCGGGCATGAAACTGCTTTCGTGGATGCACGAAAACACGCCCGCGATCCCCGCCATCATGATTACCGCCCACGGTTCGGTCGAGACGGCCATCGAGGCGATGAAGCGCGGCGCCGCCGATTACGTCATGAAACCCTTCAAGAACGAGGAGATCCGCCTCGTCGTGGCGCGCGCCATCGAGCAGCGGAATCTCGTGCGCGAGAATGTGGCCCTGCGCAAGGATCAGGCCGCGCGCGGCAGGATCGAAAACATGATCGGGGAAAGCGCGGCCATCGCCAAAGTGCGCGACATGATCCGCCGCGTCGCGTCGCTGCCCAGCACGGTGGCGATCCACGGCGAGAGTGGTTCCGGCAAGGAACTTGTCGCACGGGCCATTCATCAGCTCAGCGGCCGCGCGTCGAAGCCCTTCATCGCGATCAATTGCGGGGGCATACCCGAAACGTTGCTCGAAAGCGAATTGTTCGGCCACAAGAAAGGCGCGTTCACCGGCGCGGTCGAGGACAAAGAAGGCCTGTTCGTCGTGGCGAACGGCGGCACGCTATTTCTGGACGAAATCGGCGAGATGCCGCTCGCGCTGCAGGTCAAACTGCTGCGCGTGCTCGATAACAGCCGCGTCATGCCCATTGGCGGCACCAGCGAAATCCGGGTGGACGTCCGCATCATCTCCGCGACCAATCGGGACCTCGAAAAGATGGTCGGGGACAACACGTTCCGAAAAGATCTCTACTATCGTCTCAACGTCATTCCCCTGCGCGTGCCGCCCCTGCGCGAGCGGGTTGACGACATCCCGCTGCTTGCACGTCATTTTGTCGCCGTACACGGCGAGCGCCTCGGACGGCGCGGGCTAGAAATCGCGCCCGAGGCGGAAGCGGCGCTGTGCGCGTTCACATGGCCGGGCAATGTCCGCGAACTGGAAAACGTCCTCGAACGCGCGGTTGCCCTGTGCGGAAACGCCCGCATCGAACTGGCCGATCTGCCGCAGAACGTGCGCGATTTCGTGGCCGTGCCCAAGACGGTTCCCACGGAACTGCCGGCGGGCGGCGTCGATCTCGAATCGCTGGTCGCGGAACTGGAAACGAACCTCATTCGGCAGGCGCTGCACCAAGGCAAATACTCGCAAAAGCGCGCGGCGGAACTCTTGGGCCTCACGCCGCGATCCCTGCGGTATCGCCTGCGAAAATACGGCCTCGACGCGGATTGATCTATCGTTCTTGGTCCTTGCAGGGAAATGTGGAGGGATCGTCGTACACGATTCCTTCGGGGCGGAAGGGCAAATCCGATGCCGGCCATGGCCAGCGCAGGAACTCGACGGTTCCATCGAGCCACAACACGTTGCCGCCGCCGTGAACATGATTGAAGCGGGCGCCGCCTCCAGCCATCGTGATATCCCACATGACGGGAATTTTTGGAATCCCCTCTTCCGCGGGTGGAAGGATAATCGGGGTGTGGGTATAGGCCCCGAAGTAGTTGTAACAGGCCCGGACACTGAGTTTGGCATACACCTCGGCGTTGGTGGGAAAGACGATATCGCTTTTCGACCGCCCACTTTTTCCCGTACTGAACGGCTGTCCCCCGGAATAGGAAGGGCAGGCGAGAATCATCGGATCGGTGATATAGTCGCCCATTAGTTTCAACAGGCAGTCGGCATTGTTCTTGCCGCCGCTCCAAGGGAGCCGCCCGTCGTTCTCGTCCGCATACAACCGCAGCGCAAGCCCCAGCTCGGAAAGGTTGTTCAGGCACGAGGCGCGGCGGGCGGTTTCGCGCGCCCGCGCCAGCGCCGGCAGAAGGATCGCCGCCAGAATGCCAATGATCGAAATGACCGTCAGCAGTTCGATCAGCGTGAATCCGCGTGTGGGGCCCCTGCTCATGTTTTTTCCTCCAACCATCGCAGCAACGCGACACGACCGTCGGCGGCCAGTGAAACATCCGCGACGATGCGCGCCTGTTTCCGCGCCATGCCGCCGTCGCACAGGAATCCCTTTGACATCACCCGATACGCGAAGGGCGTTTCCGCGGGCGCGACTTCGACTGAAAAGCGTCCCTTGCCGAGAAGGACATCCTGTTCCCCCCGATATCCCGCCGGATTGCGCCGCAATTCCGCAATGGCCTTTTCAATGCCTGCCTCGGCCAGATTCCGGCAATACCGACTCTCCTCGCGCGCATGCGCCTGTGAAAGCGTGCCGTTCAACAGCGAAAAGAACACGGCGGATCCGGTCATCAGTACGGCCAGATAGCCCAATACCAGCAGCATTGCCAGCCCTTCGCGGTTTTTAAGGCGGTTCATGGCTTACCTCCCGCCGACCGGCTGCGCAGGGCCGCGCTGAACCGGTACGGGACCGGCGGCTTGCCCCGGTGCGTGTTGACGAGGCTCGCATCCACGGCGATCAGCCGCGCTTTCAACGGATCCGCGTTGTCGAACCCGAAGCGCACCGCCGCAACCGGCAAGGCGTAATGCGAGAAATGCGTGACCTCGTAGACGCCGTCCGTTTCGGACACGTCCATGCGGGAAAACCGGTTTTGGGGTCCCACTAGCCCCAGCACGGTATAGCGGCGCGTGCCGGATTGCGCCGGCATCGCAAGGACCAGCGTGTCCGGTCCCGTGCGATACGCGCCGACGCCTTCCGCCACGCTGCCCGCTTCGCGAATGAGGCGGGCGATGCCGTCGCGGAACTCATCGGCCATGTTCAGGCGATCCAGCCCGCGCGTGCCCATCGTGGACAGTTGCGTCGCGCTCACGAACGTGGACATGGACACGTTCACAATGACGGCGAAAATCGCCATGTAGGCCAGGCATTCAAGCAACGTCATGCCGGCATTTCCTCTCGACAGGTACGGTCTCATGATCCGCCGGCCTCCTTGTCGGCGATGAACGTCGTCGCGGAACGTTCCATCGTGCGGCCGTTGTCGCCGGACCATCGTATGGACACCTCGATTTCTTTCAGGCGCAGGGCAGAGTCCGCATAGGAACGTATGGTCAGCGCCGGCGTGGCATTGACCAAGGCCGAAAGGTCCGGTTTCGGTTCGACGAACGGCGCACGATCGCGGTCTTCCAGCGATGCGAAGGGTTTGCTCCTGAGCATTTCGATCTGATCCTGCACGGCGCGCGAGGCAACCGCCGCCTCGCGCAGGGTGCGCATCTTGTCCATGCCGAAATGGTAGGCCTGAATCGTGCCGAGCATCCCGATGGACAGAACGGCGATCGCGGTAATCAGTTCCACCAGGCTGAATCCGCCCGGACGTCCGATTCCGTTGTGTTGCGACAGGGTGTTCATCGTCACATCGCCCCCATCATGCGGTCCACCAATGCCGTGAGCAGGACAAACGGAAAACTGTACACCATGAAGACCCAGCAGGCCATCACCAGCACCACGGCGGGCAGGATGAACCGCGAGGCCACGATGCCCGCCGAAACGACATCGCGGCTATAGGCGTCCGCGATGCGCGCGAAGGCCATGGAAAGTTCGCCGGACGATTCGCCCATTGCCACCGTGCCGCGGAACCACGGCGGGAGCAGCGCCGCCTCGTTGTGGCCGGCCGCGCCCAGGCTTTCGCCGCGCCGTACCGCGTCGCGCAACCGCGCAAGGAGCCGCTTGAACGGGCCCATAATGTCGCAGGCCGCCGTCGTGTCCAGCGCCTCGTCCAGCGGATAGCCGGCCTTGGCCAGAAATTCCATGATGCGCGCCACATGGGCAAGGTTCGCCTTGACGACCAGCCGCTTCGCCAAGGGAATCATGAGCGCCGCACGAACCGCCGTGCGCCGAATGGTTCCGCGTTTCCAAAGCCATGCAAGCAACACAACGAGCAGGACGACCGCGCCGGTTTTCAACTCCATCGGTGTGATGCGCCCATGCGCCAAGTGTTTCGCAAGCGCGGGCGGCCGATCGAAGAATGCCATGACCGCCATCAGGGGACGGAAAAAGGCCGGCGGCGAGGCGCCGAAGTCGGACAACATGTCAATGAAAACCGGAAATACTTTCACGCACATAAACGTCGTTATGCCGGTGAACAGGATCAACATCGTCGCGAAATACATCAAGGGCAGCGCAAAGGCCCGGCGCAGGCGATCCGATTCGTCCAGCAGCGTGTCGAGATTCGCGAGAACGGGTCCGAGCGATCCGGTGCTTTCGCCTGCACGAATCAGATCGATGCAGTACGGCGGAAAGACGTGCTTTTGCTGCCGCATGGCCTCCGATAGGGGATGTCCCGCATCCAATGCGCCGCGCAATCGGTAGAGAGCCCGGCGCACGTTTCGGTACGGCGCATCCACCAACGCCGCATCCAACGCCGGGACGAGCGGCGCATTGCAGACGACAATCCGGCGGAGTTGCGCGATTACAATCTTCAGGCAGCGCGTGCGGTTGACGGGGATGATGCCGCGAATCACGTGACTGGAAAACGACAAAAGGCCCGTTTCCCATCGGCTGGGATGCGGCGGGCCGGCCACGACTTTCCCGCGCAACAAGGCGCCGAGATCGATATGGAGCAGATCCTGCAACTTCATCGAAAGCAACTTCCTGTTTGCGTCAGCCTAAAATGTTGCCAAGGGTAAAAGTGGGCAGATAGAGCGAAAGCACAATGAAACCCACGACCAGTCCTATGGCGACGACGACACTCGGTCCCGCGACAAGCAGGATGACATTGCGCAGGTGGGTGAGCGCCTGTTCGTATTCGTTTTCAAGCAGGAACAGCGCATTCTGGAGTTCTCCGCGCTGTTCCGCGTTGCGCAGCAGCCAGCAGAATCCGTTGTCGAAATAACGGGTGCGTTCGAGCGAATCGGCCAGCGCCGCGCCGCCCTCCACGTTTCGGGCCGCCGCGCCGACGGCCCGCTCCAGCACGGCATTGCCGGAAGCCGCCGCCGCCAGTTCGAGGCTCTCCAGGATCGGCACGTTGGATTCGATCATCATGCGCAGCGCCCGGCTGAAACGCACCAGCGACGCCTGCACAAAGAAACGCCCGTAGAGCGGAACGAACGATTTCAGCCGGTCGCGGACGTATCTGGACGGATCGATCCGTCCAAGCAGAACCGATCCCAGTAGCCCCGCCGCCACGATCAAGGCCAAGCCGACGATGATGTCGAAATGGTTGTGGTCAAGCCCGTCGCTCATGCGGATCAACAGACGCGTCGGCGCCGGCAGGCTTCCCCCGAAATCGGCGAACACATCCGCGAAGACGGGCACGACCTTTGTCATTAAAAAGCCCACGAGCACGCACGCCGTGACCAGCAGGATGATCGGATACGCCAAGATCTCCTTGAGCCGGTTTTTCAGTTCGATCATGCTCTTCGAATAGTCGCTCAGGTGCATGAAAACCACCGCGAGATTGCCCGCCCGTTCGCCCGCGCGAACCAGCGCAAGGTATACCGGCGGAAAACTGTCCGGATGCCGCGCAAACGCTTCGCCGAGCGGCTTGCCCGCTTCCAAGTCCATCCTCACCTCTTCGAGAACGGCCCGAAGCCGGGGATTGCGCAGGTCGCGCGCCATGCTGTCAAGGGACGGCGCGAGAGGGAGGCCCCCTCTTACGATCAGGGCCAACTGGTTATTCAGTTGTTCCAGATCGCTCCATGTCAGCGCCCCGCGCTTCGTGAAAAGACGCCGGCCGGAATCCATGCGCTCGACCGAAGGGGCCTTGAGACCCTGATCTTGCAGGAGCAATACGGCTTCCCGCGCCGAAGCGGCGTCCATGACGCCCTCCACGGGATTTTCCTGGGCGTCAAGCGCCCGGTATTTGAATCGGGCCATTTTCGATGTCTCCGGTTGCATTCCGTACATATATGGCCGCCCGGCGTGCAATCGATCAACGGATCGTTGGGTTTTTGCGAATCATTCGATTCGGCCATGCCGGAGGCGGAGGAAGGATAGATCGGTTTTTGCATTATCCTGCAAGCGAGGGTTATTACGGGCCTGCTTCGACCGCGCATTCGGAAACTGTCAATAACGGAAGAGTTCCCGCAATTGCCGGTGAGGTGTGTCGCATGGGACACGGCGGGCGTAGGCGCGGCAAGCGTCCATGCCCGCCGTCACGCACCACGATCCGCGTGCAAGATGCGGCCGAATACATTTCAGGCCCTGCCGGCCGCGTTTCAGTGGCAAAGGCATTGCCACGCGGTGTTTTCAACCGGCCGAAAAGCGAGCCCGCGAGGCTTCGATTCCGATTCGGTTCATGCTGTGTCAGCGCGGCAGCACGTGCACGCCGGAATATCCAAGGGCGATGTAGGCGTGTTCCGCGCCGAAACGGACCGACGTGGGGTATCCCATGGTTTCGGCCACGTCGCGCAGCGATCCCTGTCCGTCCGCGAAACCATATCGCGCGACGAGATTGCCGATGGTGACGTAGGCGGTGGCGGCGTCCGCCTCGAAAAGCGTCGCCCATTGATCGGTCAGGAGCAGTCCGTCGCCAAGGGCCAGTTTGCCGGCTGGGTCCATCGCGACGGCATACAGCAGGGTGCCGGCCTCGTAGGCCGTGAAATAGATCGCGGAGCCGCGCGGCAGCACGCTGCCCGCGCCGGGCGGTAAGGCCAGGGTGTCGGCCACTTCCCGGATCGGGCTGCGGCCGTCCCATGGCATGGTTACAAGGCTGCTCTTGAAGGTCCAATTCTCGCCCCATTGATCGTCGCGGGTGACCAAGATGCCGGCCGCGAATTGTTCAAACAGGCCGGGCACGTTGACGGCGGGGCCGATGGACGGCGCGGCGGGATCGATCTCCCGCAGATAGTGCGCGCAGATCGGCATCCAGGTTCCCGCCACGGCTCCCGCATCTTTTTGCGTGCCGAGATACAGTTTCGACCCGGCCGCGTTCAGCGAGGAGATTCCGGTGTAGCCGAAACCGATCGTATGGACGGCCTGCGTTGAAAGGTTCACCAAGGCGATTCCCTGATAGGGCGCGGTTTCATCGCCGAAGGTCTCGTCGAACTGTTGGCCGCCGCACCGAAGCGCCAGCAGGCCGTTCAGGAGGAATGCGCTGTCCGCTTGCGGATACCACCAGCGGTAGCCCCACCACGGCATGATGGATTTGTCCGCCTCGACGCCGCCCATGTACCAGTCGTACCAGTACCAGCCCCAATAGGGCTGCGCGTCCACTTTGAACACCGTGGCCACGGGCGCCTCCGGCGCCGTGCAGTCTATCGTGGCGACGAGATAGTAATACTCGTAGGAATACCCGCCGAGGGTGTCGTACCGGCTTTCATAAAACGTCCCGACAAGGACAACCGAGTCCCCGTTTGGAAGCGCTTTCATGAAGGATCCGATGTCCGCGTCCGTTTCGCCCAGTACGGCGCTGGCCGCGTCCAGCAGCCGCACCCGTGTCCGGCCGGTGTCGGAAACGGAAATAATTTCTGCGCGGATGCCGCCGTTCAACTCAAAACAGTCCACCACGTTTTCCGCAAGGGTCAGCCGGCGGATTACTTCCGGATGATCCAAATCGGAGGCGTCAATCGTGGCCAGTTGCTCCGTCGTCACGCCGAAGTAATACGGATCGTATTCGAAGGACCGCATGATCGATCCTTCGAGATCCGCGTAACCGCGCAGCGACAGCGTGTCGCGTGTGTAAGAAATGAACTGGAGCCGTTCATAGCCGCCGGTTTCTTCCCAGCCGCTGAAGGGCACAATCAACACGTCGTCAAGCACCGTGAAGGCCTTGACGTCGCTGTAGGCGGTGGACCATGCCCAGTTTTGGCCGAAGGTCACGCGATCCAACTGCGACGCGGAGGCCGGATTCGACACATCGAACAGGCTGACGCATACCTTGCGCCCGTCGGTGTCGTCCACGCCCAGCGCAATGAGCCGGTCACCGCGCGGTTCGATGTGCGTGGACCATCCCGGCGCCTTGATCTCGCCCGCGACGACGGGTTTCGCCGGATTCGACAAGTCAACGATGAACAGCGGGTCCACGACCAGATACGTCACGATATAGGCGAGGGGGCCGTCGAAACGCGTCGCGAAGAGCGTTTCGCCCGACGCCTCGTCCAGTTGCGTTTCGCCCAGTTTCGCGAGGTGGTCCGGATCGGCGAGATTGATGGTGGTGATGTATACGCGCCGCCAGCCCTCCTGCCAGTTCCATGCGCTCGACACGACGCGGAGCACGTTGTCGTACACGTCCATCTTGAATCGGTCGGCCACGACGCCCTGGACGGTTGCCGCGCCGCGCACCGCGATCTGGCCGTGCGGATCGCTGATGTCAATGTATCGTATCGTCGTGGTGCTGCTGTACCAATACGCGTTGTCCGGCGCGGCCACGAAAAGGGCGTCCGCCGTGGCTTGGATGATGTTGCCGTACCCGTCGAGCGACAGGCGGTTCACTTCGACGGGATGGTTCGGATCGGCGATGTCCAGGCTCGTGACCCACGACGACGACGTCTGTTCCTTGACGATCGCGGGTCCGTTTGAACCGGCCGCCGTTTCGTCGTCCGTCACCGTTCCGCCCGGGACGTCTTCCCAATACCACTCATAGCGCGCGCAAACGGCATACAACACCGAGCCGACCATTCGGCTGTCCACGAAATCGCCATCGAGATCGAAACTCGCCACAATCGGCACGCGGGTCGGATCCGAGATGTCGAGCACGTAGACGCGCGAGGCGATATCGTAGGTGAACTTGCCGTTGTCGTTGGTATAGGAGGCGGCATAACCGACCAGCACATAGGCGCGATTGCCGGTCACATACAGATCGCGGGGATATCCGATCGTCGGCGCCTGCGATAGTATCGCGTTCGTGTCAAGATTGACGATTGTCAGGCCGCGGTATTGGTTCAGTACATACAGCAGGTTGCCTATCCGCCGGATGACGTCCGGTTCGACGACTTCTCGGGGTTTATCGTTGCCTTCGCCTTCGCCTTCGCCCTCCGTGCCGGCAAGCACATCCGTGTACGAACGCCCGACGGCCGCGCTCGTAAACTGAAGGCCTTCACCCTCGCCTTCGCCTTCGCCTTCGCCTTCGCCTTCACCCTCGCCCTCGCCTACATGGCTGGTCACGGCGATCAACGCTTCACGCGTGACGGTGCTCGAGGTCTCGGCTGTTCGTACTTCGAGCGTGACCGTATAGGCGCCGGCCTGTTGGTACACATGGCGCGGGTTGCGCGCGTCGCTCGTGCCGCCGTCGCCGAAATTCCATGACCACGAAGTAATCGGCGAACCGGTGAGATTGACGGACATGTCCGTGAACCTCACTTCAAGGGGCGCGGAACCGGATCGCGGTGTCGCCGTAAAGGCCGCTATCAGCGGAAACCGGGGGCATCCCGTCAGCGCCACGCCGCCAGCCAGCAGCAGGACCGCCAGTGCCCATGACACACGTTTCGTTGCATGCATGTCCATATCCTCCATTTACAACGGTAATTCGCCCGTGCCGGAATAACCCAGCGCCACGTAGGCCCGTTCCGCGCCGAAACGAATCGCCGTGGCCGATCCCATGAATGTGTATACGCCCTGCAGCGCCGGTTCGCCCGTGAAATCGTACACGGCGATGGCGTTGCCGACAACGGCATAGGCTTTCACGCCGCGTGCGTCCAGCAGGTTGCCCCACTGGTCCGTCACTTTGACTTGTCCGGATTTGGCCAAGGCGCCGTCGGCGCCGACGCTTACGGCGGCAAGTTGGTACCCATTGTCGTATCCGTCCACGAAAATGCGGGAACCACGGCCCAAGATGGCGCCTGTTCCGTTGGCCAACGCCAGGGCTTGCAGCGGTTCGACGGTCGCGCCGCCCTGCCAACGGACGGTTTGCAGTTTGGTGGACACGCTCCAGTCGCTGTCCCATTGGTCGTTTCGGACCACCAGCAGATTACGGTCCGGCTCGTATTGCACGAAAGTGCCGGGCACGTTAACGAGCGGTCCCATCGTGCGAGTTTCGATGTCCAGCACGCCGAGGTAGTTCGCGACCATCGCCTTGAACCAGTCGTATCCTTCAAAGGTCTGCGTGCCGATATACAGTTTTCCGCCTACTTGATTTATGCCGGTAATGGTCGAAAAGCCGAGGCCGAGCGTGGCGGTCAGCGAACCTTCGGCCAGATTCACGAAGGCCAGGCCGTGGTAGGCCGTTTCCGTGCCGACGGTCGAGCCGTACGTCTCACCCAGGCAGCGCAGGACCAGCGTGTTGCCGCTGAGGAAAACCGTGTCCTGTGTCGAACCGTACGGCCAGCCCCACCACGGCATGGCGATTCGCGCCATACCGTCCGCGATCATGCCCATCGGGTAATAAGGATAGCCCCAATATCCCCAATACGGCGTGACGTTCACCTTGAAATCTTTTACCACGGCCGGCGCCGATGCCGTCGAGCAGTCTACCGTCGCGACATGATAATTCGAGGTGTAAAACGAATTGTCCCATTCGGTTCCCGCCAGCACGACGGTTGTGCCGGACGCGAACGCCTTGGTCAGGCTTCCGATGGCGACTTCCACCGATCCCGTCGTGCTGTTGGCCGAGTCGGACACGCGCACCAGCGTCTTGCCCGAATCGTACCGCGACACGATGTCAACCGTCAGCGAGGGCGACAATTCAAGCACGTCCGCGACGTATTCGGCCAAGGTCAGCCGATGCGTCACGGTCGGTGCGGAAAGATCGGAACCGTCTATCGTGGCCAATTGCTCCGCCGTGACGCCGTAATACAGCCCGTCGTAGGCAAAGGAACGCTGTACGCTGCCCTGTACATCCACATATCCGCCCGCTTCCAACCCGTCGCGTGTGTACGACACGAATTGCAGGCGGTCATAGGAACCGCCGTTTTCCGTCCAGCCCGAAAACGGCACAATCAGCACATCGTCCAGCACGGTAAACGCCTTTACGTCGTTGTATGCGCTCGACCACGCCCAGCCTTGGCCAAAAGACAGACGCTCGCCCACCACAGCCGGGTTGGCTGCGTCGGATACGTCGTACAGTGTGACCGCCACGCGCCGCTGGCCGTTCGTGTCGTCCACGCCCAGCGCGATGAGGCGATCGCCCCGCGGCTCGATGTGCGTGGACCAGCCCGGCACTTCCAGTTTGCCGGTTACCGCCGGGTGGGCCGGATCGCTCAGATCCACGATGAAAAGCGGATCAATCACGAAAAAGGTTACGATATAGGCCCGAGGACCGTCGAAACGCGTCGCAAAAAGCGATTCACCGGCGGCGTCCTCCAATTCCGTCTGGCCCAGTTTGACCAGATGGTCCGGATCGGACAAATCAATCGTCGTGATATGGTTCAGACGGCCCCGGCCTTGCCACTGCCACTCGTTGGACACCACGCGCAACACGCCCTCGTACGCGTCCATCTTGTATTTGTCCGGCACCATGCCGTCCACGGCGATGTTGCCCGCCACGCGCATCGCGCCCGCCGGATCGCTGATGTCCACATAGGTAATGGTCGTCTTGTTGGTCTGCCAATCCGGCGCCGCGACAAAGATCGCCGAGTCCGTCGCCTGGATCACGCTACCCATGCCGTCGAAGGAAACATCCGCCACGCGCTGCGGACTGGCGGGATTGCTCACGTTGACGCTCGTGACCCATGAAGACGATGTTTCCGCCTTCATGACCGCAGACACGACGCCGTCTTCCCACCAATAGGTGTACTCGGCGCAGACCGCATACAGCACATTACCCACCAGCCGGCTGTCCACGAGATCGCCTTCCAAGTCGAATTCGCCGGTAATGACGGCTTGCGCCGGCTCGGATAAATCCACCACATAGAGACGCGACGCCACCGAAAACGACACGGTGTTGCCTTCCGTCGTGTAGTCCGAAGCATAGCCGACCAGCACATAGGCCCGGCCGTCCACGATGTATAAATCGCGCGGATATCCCGCGGTCGGCACCCGCGCGACGATTTCCTGCGTGTCCAAGTCCACCAGCGTGAGTCCGCGATACTGATTCAGAATGTAGAGCAGGTTGCCCGCCCTGCGGATGACGTCCGGCTCGACCACCTCGCGGGATTCCCGCGACGTGGGCGTCGTGTTCGAATCAATTTCGCCCATGCCGGCTGTCGGTAGGGCGCCATCCAAACCGAAATACCGGCCCTGCGACGTGGCGGCGTTCAGAAAACGCGGCTTCTCGCGCGCCACCGGACAACCCGCCGATAAAAGAAGCACGATGACCCCGGCCAACCCCAAACGAAGCCCATTCATGACAGGTCTCCTCATCCTTAGGACAAACAATGCAGTCTGTTCTGTTTACCGCTCGAATGACAGGCTGGATGGTCTGACAGGCTAGACAGCCTGTCCTACTTGCAGACTATCCGCATCCCATTTGGCGAAAACACCTTCGCGCCGCACAAGGCTACAATTTCTCTATTCATTATACCACGTGCGGAAAGCGGCGTTACATATTTTTTTACCTTCTCCATAAACCATAAACCATTGAAAATAAAAGTGATACAAATAGTCTCCTTTCCGGTGTACGCTTGGATCGTATCTTGCAACAAAGAATTCGCAAAATTTACAGATGGCGAGTGACATGGAAGAATGAGAAGTAACGCCGACTTCATCTTGTCATGGATATGAGAAAAACCGTTTCAGGGCGTGAATCGCATTTGGACATTTCGCTGGATGGCCCTGCGAATTTCGAGTCCGGCGCCCAAATATTTTTGCTGTACAAGGGTGTCCAGGAGGGGCGTCATGGCGCCGTTGTACGGCAATAAGAACCGCGCCAGCCGCTCGGTGCAAACGAGCAATTCGGGTTCTTGACCGGCGAACGCGGCCGCGGCCTTCATGACTTCCCGGATGCGTTCTTCGGGGCCGGGTTCTTCGATCGTGATGACGACGTCTTCGGAAGGCCGCGTGCCGCCCGCCGCGATGGCTGCGGCCACTTGGATGTCGCCGGCGATTTTGGCGCAGGCGTCCTGCAGCGCGGCTTCGGCGCCGGCGCGGGCATTCGCGCCATGGACCAGCGCCTCCGCGGTGAAACTGTCAACCAGTTTTCCATCGGAAGCGCGAAAAAGGCGTAGCGTCACATTCGCCGTGGCGGCCACCAGATTCAGACTGCCTTCTTCCGGTGTGCTCGTTACCTCGGCTTTGCCCAACACCACCACGTCGGCAAAGCGTTCCCGGGCGAAACGGGCCGCCACCGCATTGTCGCCGATGGCCGCGGAAACAATTTCGTCGTCGCCATGGCAACCCCGCACATTTTCGACGGAGACGATCTCGAAACCGCGTTCCTTGAGCGATTCCGAGAGAGCGGCCGAGGCCTTTCCCCGCGCGCCGGTGTTCGCCGGGGCATCGTCGGCCGGTTCAACCACGACGACCAGGACGCTGGGCGGCGCGGGCATGCGCGCCAGAAGGAGGGCGGCAGTGTCCTTGAGGATGTCGCCGCGCCGAACATAACATTCGACTTCGACATGGACGAGGCCGTCGCGGATGTCGAGACGAAGCAGTTGGGTGGTGCGGATATAGCGGGCGGCTTGATCAAGCAGGCTTTTGACCAACGCGAAATGTTCCGAACTGAGCGTGGATTTGAGTACGTCGGCCACGATTTCGACCTGTGCGCGGGCAACCGCCTCTTCGCGCGCGGCGGGTCCGGTATCCGGCGCGGAGGCTTCCATGCGTACCTTGACCATTTCCTCCCGCGCGCCTTGGGCGGTACTCGCGGACAAAACGGCCCATGCGAAGAAGCCTATACATAAAAAGATCCTGGCCATGCCCATTTTCCAACAAGCCGTCACATGGGGTTTGTCCCAAACCAAAAAGTTAGACAATGATCCTACACTTCGCGTTACGGTTGTACAACCCGGCGTGGGCCGATACAATGTGCATTCATGACCGAATGGCGAAACCTTTTCAAACTGGCCGTGTTGATTGGACAATATTTGTTGTATCGCATGGGCCGCAAAAAACCGCCGGAAGTCGCGCGCTATTACGAGCCGGGGCTGGCCGCGCTTGATTTTCTGTTCGGGTGGTCGCGAAGGATGCGCATCGTCAACGGCGAACGGTGTCCGAAAGGCGGCCCGGTCGTATTTGCCGGGAATCATGTCTGTCTCGATGATCCGTTCGCCATGGGCACGGCCATTTTTCAATTGAGCCAAGGCGGGATTCGTCCGCATGCGATGATGCGCGACGATTTTTTTCGCGGGTTGCCGGGTTGGATCAAGCGAATCGTCGATCCGGATGAAGTCACACGGCTGATAGGCGCTCTGCAGATTTCGCGGCAGGGGGCGGAGCCGGGCCAATTGAAACCGTTTGTTGACTTGTTGCGGCAGTCGCATGCCTTTCTGATTTATCCGGGCCGGAGCCGATCGCGTTCGGGGCTTTTCGTCGAGTATCGCGACTGGATCAATTCGCCGGGCGCCACGTCGTTTTTTCTTGCGCAGGCGCAGGAAGGCTATCCGGAGGCCCGGGTGGCGGCCGTGCCGGTGGCCCGCACCTTCAACCCGGTCAAGAAAACGTGTGCGCTGGTCTTTGGCGCCCCGTTATTTCTGCCGCCGGGCGCGGATCGCGCGGCCCAGCGCGAGTTCGATTACCGGCTTGTCGTGGCCATGTCCGATTTGGTTGAGGTAAACGTTGCGCAAATTCTTGCCGCCTATGTGTATCTTCATAGCCTGCATGGTTTTTCCGATGAGATGGAAACCGAGGTGCTCAAGGAGTGTCTCCGCGCCATTTTCGGCAGGATTACGCGGCGTTATGTGGATCCGGCCGCATACGCGGATCTTGAAAATGAAATCCGGCGCACCCTTCGGTTTTTGGCCCGGCACGGTGTGGTGCGCCTTCGGGCCGGGCGTGTGCATTTGAATCGCGAGGCGATACTGTCCGTTCCCCGAACAATAGGGGATTATCGCAAACGAAATCCGGTCAAATATCTTGCAAACCAAATCCTACACATGTCCGATGTCGTGCGGGCCGTCGAACAGGAGGTTTGCCGATGAGGACGGTTTGCATTCGATAGGAAAGGCTCAAGGGATTATGAAGTATCTGGGACTTGCCCTCCTTTTTCTGCTCGTTTTCGGGCGCTGGTTGATCGTCCGGCACAGGGGCCACCGTTTTTCGCATTGGTGGCACAAGGGCGTCAAGGCATACGATGCGTCGAATTGGGTCGCGGCGGAGGCGGCATTTCGTGAATGCGTGCGCATGGAACCCATTGCGGCGCCCGCACGGCGTCTGTTGGGCGCGACGTTGGCCCGCCGGAACAAACTGGCCGAGGCGGAAGAGCACTTTCGCGCGGGCGCCCAACTCGAACCGAGGAATGCGGGCGGCTACTTGGACCTGGGATTCTTTCTGGCGTCCTATGTCCCGGATCGCGTCGAGGATGCCATCGAGGCGTTTGCGCAGGCCGTGGCCTGTTCACCGCAAGCCCGGACCGTCCTCGCGTCCGAATCGCGGCTTGCGCCGGCCATACGGGAACACCCGAAATTCCGTGCATTGTTGCAGGAATGAAATGAAAAGGACGGGTTGCCGTGTTTCAATTTAGACATTTCTCTGGCACGAAAGCGACGGTTCATGGTATAGTGAGTGCGGGTAGTAACAACCCAAACAAAGGGAGGATTTTCGCATGAAGAAATGGGTAGCGGTTTCCAAAGCGGCGGCGCTGGCATCGGTGATGCTGGTCATGGTTCTGGGCAATGTTTCGTGTTCGCAATCCTTCGAGGTGCCGGTGCCCCTCGGGGAGAGCGAATTTCCCGAATTTCCCGGTTTGCAGCCGGGCGATCCCATTCCCGCTGTGTTCGACGATCTGTCCTTACCGATTCCCAACGTTTTCCCCTCGCGCGCTACGCTGGAGGGCTATATCGAAGATGCCGGTTTCGGGTGGCTCCTGAATATCGTCCGCATTGAATCGGTCGAACTGGTCGAAATGCGGCTTGAAGCGACCCAAGGTAGTTTCAACGGTCTTACCCGCCTGGCGTTCACGTGGAAACTGGCGGCGGTGGGCGGTGTGACGCCGGATCCGGTTGATCTGGGCACGGCCTTATCGCCGACAGGCACGCTTGGCACGAATATCACGCTGACTCCCGCAGCGACGGTCAACATCCTGGATTTGGTGGACAATGCGGCCACGCACGACGAGGGCTCCAATCCGGAACTCAGCATTGGAGTGGCCGGTACCGTGCCCAATCCTTTGCCGGAATGGGATTTCAGCATGCGCATCCGAATTACCATCCGATTGTTCTAGAAACAAGCCGCCGAACAATCTGCGCCGCCATGCGGAAGATTTCCGCGTGGCGGTTTTTTTATGTGCCTTTCCCGTGAAAAAAAGATGAGAACGCCGCGCGCTTCTTGTGTTTTTCCGGCCGGTCCGGTATCTTGTTTTCGATGTGCTTTTTACGATGGGAAAGGGAATTATGACATCGCCAGACATGCCGGGCGGGTTCGGCGGACGCCTTGAACGGAATCTCGCCGCCATGGCGGCCAAATCGTACGACATGGTGATTGTGGGCGGCGGCATTACGGGGGCGTGCATTGCCCGAGACGCCGCCTTGCGCGGCTTGACGGTTGCGCTGATTGAAAAAAACGATTTCGCGGGGGCAACGACATCTTCCTCCTCGAAGCTGATACACGGGGGCCTGCGCTATCTCCAAAGCCTCGAACTGGGATTGGTGCGCGAGTCGTTGCGGGAACGCCGGATTTGGTCGAATACCGCGCCTCACATGATAGAGCCCCTGACGTTTCTGATGCCCCTGACCAAAAGCGGCATCAAGGATCGCATGGTCAAGGGCATCGGCCTGACGCTGTATGACTGGCTTGCCTATGATCGCAACCGGCTTGACGATCCGGAAAAATCCATCCCTTCTCATAAAAAATTGAGCCGCAAAGAGGCAATCGCACTCGAACCCGGTCTGGAAACCGAAGAATTGACCGGTGCGATGATATTTTACGATTACCAGATGTATTCGCCCGAACGTCTGGCGCTTGAATGCATTCTATCGGCGGCGGAAGCGGGGGCGGACGTGGCCAATTATGCCCAAGCGGAGGGATTTGCGCAGGAGGAAGGGGGGATAACCGGGGTGCATGTGCGCGATGTAATCAATCCGGACCACGGGCCGCTGTTGATCCGGGGCCGGATTGTCGTCAATGCGGCGGGGCCGTGGGCGGATTTGCTGATGGGACAGGCCAGCGGACACCCCTCGCGCCATTTGATTCGCTCGAAGGGCATCCATCTGCTGACGCGATCCCTGACACAAGGCCACGCCATCGCCGTGCCGTCCAAGGGCGGGCACTTCTTTATCCTGCCTTGGCGCGGTCACTCGATTTTGGGGACCACCGATACCGTCTACAAGGGTGAACCGGACAAAGTCCATGTAACCGAGAAAGACATTATCGAATTTTTGGGCGTAATCAACAAGGGGTATCCCCATGCCAAATTGAAACGATCCGATGTGTTGTATTTTTATTGTGGTTTGCGTCCCATTGTGGACACAACCACGCCTGTCAATTCGGCTGAAGATCAGGGACCGGAGGTGGAGGATTCGGATTCATACAAGGCCAGCCGGGCAGCGGAAGTGTATGATCATGAAGCACAGGAAGGCCTGAAAGGGCTGCTGACCGTTATCGGCGGGAAATGGACCACCTCGCGTCATCTGGCGGAAAAGGTCGTTGATCTTGCCTGTGCCAAACTGGGTAAAACGGGGGTGCCCTGCACAACGGAACACGTTCCGACCTATGGCGGACGGGGCGTTGGCCGTTTTGCGGAATTTCGGCAACTTGCCTTGGAGACCCACCCGGATTTGCCTGCTGACGTGGTCGAGAACCTTGCGCGCAACTACGGCGGGCGCATGGAGGATGTCCTCGCGTTGCTTGGCGAGAATCCCGCCTGGGCGGAGCGTGTTTCGGATCGGTTTCCCGACATTGCGGCGGAAGTCGTGTATGCGGTTCGCCGCGAAATGGCGCTCACCTTGGACGATGTGTTGTTTCGCCGGACGGGTCTCGGGACGATTGGCAGTCCGGGAGATGCCGCCATCGCGCGCACGGCGGATCTAATGGCCCGGGAATTGGGCTGGTCGCCGGCGGAACGCGCCGCGCAGATCAATCGCGCCATGGCGCGGTTTTCTTCGTGGGCACGATCGCGCGCCATTGTCAATCCCCACGCGTGGGGCGACCGAACCGGCGCACTTTGGCCGCGAATCGAGTCGAGCCTTGCCCACGCGATCGGGCCGGTCGAGGCCGTTTTCACGGACAGCCCCATGGCCGCGAAGCGGCTGGCGGCCAAAGCCCTGAAGGAAGGCATGGAGCAAATCATCGCGGTGGGCGGCGATGGCACCATCAACGAGGTTATCAACGGCTTTTTCGAAAACGGCCTTCCGATCAATCCCGACGCCGTGCTTGCCGTGCTGACCAGCGGGACCGGCCGCGATTTCCGAAGGACGTACGGCATGCCCGAAGGGGTGGATGAACAGATCGAGCGCATGGCCGCCAGCGAACTGCGCACCATTGACCTTGGAAAACTGACATTCATCAACGAACAGGGCGCCGAGGAAACGCGCTATTTCGGCAACATCGCCAGTTTCGGGTTGAGCGGCGCGACCGATCGCGCCGTGAACCGCCTCAAGTTTGCGAAACGGTTCGGGGGAAAGTTCGCCTTCTTCGTAGGCATGTTGAAGGCGCTGCTGATGTACCGCAACCAGCCGGTCCGCATTCAAATTGACGATGTCTTCGACAAAGTCCTGCGCGTCAGCACGGCGGCCGTATGCAACGGCCAATATTTCGGCGGAAGCATGCATATCGCGCCGCAGGCCGTGCCCGACGACGGGCTGTTCGACGTGGTCATCATCCATGATTTGAGCCTGCCGACTCTTCTACGCAACGTGGGGACCATTTACCGGGGCGAACACGTCGCAAACGAGCATGTGACGATCGTCCGCGGACGGCGCATCACCGCCTTGCCGGTCGAGGGGGCGGGCGAAGTGCTGCTCGACGTGGACGGCGAGGCGCCGGGACGGCTTCCGGCCACATTCGAAATTGTTCCCGCCGCCATCCATTTCCGTTGTTGATTCGCGCGACGAAATTTGTCACTCGGGAACGTTATTGAGTCCAAACGCAGGGGGCAATTTCTGATGATCGGGTGTATACGAAAACGGCAACTCCTTATGTCCAAAGAAATTCGACACGTCTTTTCAAAGTTGGCATGCCGTTTGTTTTCAAAAGACGACAGTTGAAACCAGTCGTGATGCGCACGGCCCGGTGTCCCGATATATGCGCCAAGGCAGCGGAGGGGTTTTTCACCTCCGGTGGGGAGAGTCGAGGTCCTTTTTCTTCGCGGGATTGCGGACCCCGTTGATTTGGCCGTTTGGCGCAGTTGCGGCAGTGACAACCGAGGTTCCCGAGCGCGCACGCCTTCGTGCGTGCCCACGAGCACGGCCGCCGGCAGGCAAGCCGGAGTCGCGTCCAGTCCTGAAGGCCTGCGGCCGTGCTCCCGCGCAAGGGATCTTTCTTAAAATCCGGCTTTTAAAAAAACAACAAGAAAGTCTTGGGCAATTTGTGCAACCAATTGAAGTTCCATGATTTAGCAAGTGCGAAAATCGCGCGGTTTTGAGAGCGCTTACGATAACGATTACGAGCACGATTACGAGCACGAATAGAAATTGGGTTGTGGGTGATACCCTCGTCGGTTTCTTTGTCCGCAACTTCTGTGCATGGCACACAGAAGTTGCGGACAAAGAAATCATATCCTTAGATTGAGGCATTGCGGCTGAGCCGCGTTAGGATGACGCAAGAAATGGCGACAATGAATCGGCGCCATTTCTTTGCCGTGTCATGCAAACCCTGCGACAACGGTATCCACCGCGCGAAGGCGCTGTGCGTCGAGCGGGGCAGGCGTTGACGATTGTTCAAGTTCGCGCATGCGTTCGCGCGCCAGAGCGGGGGTGTCTTTGGACCCGGCGGCTTCCCACATCGCGCGGGGACACCGAACCGACACGCGCGGCGTCAAGTGCTCGTCGGAATGCAGCCATTCGAGGGTGTGCGGCGCGGTCAGATAGGCGGGATTGCGCGGGCCAAGTTCGACAATCGTTTCTTTGGCGATGGTTTCATCGTCCACCTGAATGCCGCGGGCGATGCGCCGCGCCAAGGCGGACATTTCGGCGTCCATGATCAGTTGTTCATGGCTGCACGTCATGCCGGTCGCGAACATGCCGCAATTCACGATCAGGTCGTTGCCCGACGCGATGGCGCAGAACTGGCTCAGGGCCTTTTCCCATGCGTTTTGTTCGTCGTGGGCGTGATTGTCCGAATTCGGCGCGGTCGTATGCGACGGCACGCGGTAGCGCCGCGCCATCTGCGCGCCCGCCACGCGGCAGACGGTGGTCTCCGCGGACCCGACCAGCGCATAGCCGTTGCGCATGTCGGTCGTGGTCCACGAATTCGCGTACATGATGGGCGCGCCGGGCCGGATCAATTGTGTCATGACCATACCCGACAGCCATTCGGCGTTGTTCATCGCAATCAAACCCGCCAGTGTGTACGGGCACGACACGCCCGCGTTGGGTTCGGGCAGGATCGCCAGGGGCACGCCGAAGCGCACCGTGTCCTCGAGCGCATCGCACACGCTGCCCTCCCAGAACAGGGGACTGGTCGGCGAGAGCTGGGCGATTCCGTAGGCCTGCGCATGGAGATCCTTGGCGAATGCGGCATCCAGCATTTCCATGACGGCGCGATTGATCTCCGGGCGATCCGTCGAGAAGAATATCGGTTTACAGCTGTTGGCGATGCACGCCCGCACGCCGTACAACAGCGTGGCGCTCGGATTGGGCGCGTCCTGCGGCATGACGGGAATCCCGATGATGTCAATGTCGTCCAGCGCTTCGCACAGCCTCGCGAATTGTTCGACGTCGGCCACTGTCGAGGGACGTGTCACGCCCGTTTCGGAATCCACCCAGAAGACGGCGTTATGTCCCGCGGCGATGCGCGGCTTGCTTCCGCCCAGCGCGAACAGGCGGTTGCCCTCGCGATCGAACACGTCGAATCGGGGTGGCGCGGAGTCAAGGCAATCTTCGATGCAGCCGCGCGGAATCCGCGCCACGCCCGTCGCTTCGTCCACGGGCAATCCGTGTTCGGCCAGGAAGGTGCGCATGCGGCCGCTTCCCACTTTTACGCCGGCCTGTTCGAGGATATCGAGCGAAGCCTCGTGAATCATTTCAATTTCGTCCGGAGAAAGCACGTGCAATGCCGCCAGTTCCATTTTCCCTCTCCTAACGCGGCTCAGCCGCAATGCCTCAATCAAGGATATGATTTCTTTGTCCGCAACTTCTGTGCATGGCACACGGAAGTTGCGGACAAAGAAACTATTTGCTTGGATTCCAGAGTATGCCGTATCGGTTCTTTCGACTGCATCTTGCACGGATCCTTGCGGTTTGCCTGCCGGTCAAACGCGAACGGATCAGCGATCCGTTGAACCCGTGGCGAATTGGGTGGCGGCTCCGGTCGCGGCGAGCGCGAGCCATGCCGTGAGCAACATCAGCATGGCGCGCGGCGTCCAGGAAAAGTTTTGGCCGGCGGCTAAGACGCTGAACGTGCCGTAACAGACGAGCCATGCACCCACGGCGGCGGTTGCAAGGATCGTGACGCCCCGCTCGAACACCAGCGCGGCCAATCCGCCAAACACGGAAGCGGCGACGATGGCGGAAGGAATCCAGTCGTCGGGGCGACCGGCGAGCGCCATGTGCGCGGCGACGGCGCATCCCAGGGCGCCAACGCAAAACAAGCCCGCTTTATAAAGGAAAAAGAGGGCCATGGCGCCGGCGATTCCCCCGATGCAACCCGAAATGGCCATGGAAATAATCTGTCCTTCAGTAATGAATCCCGCCAGAATGGCCGCCATTCCGCCCGCGAGCAGGAATCCCGTCATGCCGATGGTGACTCGCACGAAACGATAGCCCAGGAAGCAGTACAGGGCGCCTAGGATCAATGCGCCGGCAAAGAAGGCGCGAATGTGTTCGGGCGATAATTCCGAAAAGCGCAGACGGGTTATTTCGGATATAACGGGCATGCGGCTTCTATGGATTTGAAGCGGCGTTGCGCGCGGCGACGATATCCGCGATGCGATCCGGCTTTCGGTAGACCATCCCGTGAAACAACGCGACGACCGTGCCCGTCTCGTCCGTGACCCGGACATCGTATGCCCCAAGGCGGGCCGAACACGATTGTTCGCGCGCTTCGGCATACAGCACGCCGCCCTTGGCTATGCCCACGTAGGAAATGTCGGCATGAATCGCCACCGCCGCCGTTCCGTGGGAGTTGCCGGCCACGGCAAACGCAAAATCCGCCAGCCCGAAAATTGCGCCGCCGTGGACCATCCGCAGTCCGTTTCGGTGCTTCCGATCCAGTTTCATTCGCGCCCGCGCATACCCGTCTTCGAATTCGAGCAAATCTATTCCCAATTCGGCCGCGTAGTAATCTTCCTTGAAATACTCGCGTAATATTGATTCGTCGGCATTCATGGCCTGCTTGTCCTCCAAACCGCTCACACGCTATCAGAGCTTGCCGGTTTTACGCAAACCGGCGGCAACGGGGCCGTTTTCATCACATTGGCTTTTGTATGCCGCCCGTGATGATCCAAATAAAAAGGGGCAATGGGTTTGCTTGATATGCTAGCCAGATAGCAGGGTAGTTTTTTTGACAGTTATGCTGCTATCTTTCTATGGAAAGGCGCCATTGGGCAAAATTCGGCTTTTTCGGTGGGTGTTGAAGATGCACAAAATGCAATTTTTCGGGTTAAGTTTTTATATCTTCTTTTCTGTCAATGGGTTACAAGCCTTATTTTTTCAAAAAAAAACACTTGCGTGTTTTACAATGATGTGCTAAAGTAGAAAGTGACGGTAGTGGAAGTTTTCTCAGAGAGAAAGGCTTGGGGTATGGATTGTGGGCTGTGGCTTCACAAGGCAGACGTAATTTTCCCGCCTGCCGCGGGTAGGCATGGCGCCAATTATTTCAACACGGAATCAAGAGGAGGATTTGAGGCATGTCATCGGAAAAGATAACCAAACACAGAGCAGTAAGCGCCCTTTGGGCGTGCTTGGCGGCTGTTGTGTTGTCGGTGCTGTGGGCGGCGCCGGGTCTTGCGGCCACATCGCCCTCGGACTACGACAGCAGCGGTGCGCTGGGTGATGTCACCGTATCATCGGGTATTATGACTATTGATACAGACACGCCCGTCATTCTGGTGGGGGCGACCCCCTACGCAGGCACAGTCACGGCGAATGGAATCGCCAAGTTCGAATTTAAGAACTTGACGGTGCATTCCGGCGTGACGGTTGTCGCGACAGGTTCGCGTCCGGCATCAATCTGCGCGAGCGGAAATCTGGTGTGGGCGGCGGACATTGACGCGTCGGCTGCCTCGGCTGTTACGACCAATCGCTGGGGCGGTGGCGCCGGCGGTGCGGGCGGCGCGGGCGGCAGCGGTGGCAAAGGCGGCAACGGCGGCGCAGGCGGCGCGGGCGGCAGCGGCGGCTTGGGCGGCCTTGGCGGCGCCAATGGCAACGGCGCCAATGGCGCGGCCGGCGCTGTGGGCACGGCCGGTTCGGCTGGCCAACCCGGTAGCGATGGCGTCAGCGGAACGGCCGGTAGCACCGGATCGCTCGGTTTTGGCGGCGATGGCACGGCGGGTGTCGGCGGCGCGGTGGGTATCCGCGGCACCGGCGGCGCAATCGCCGGTTCGGGAGGGACAGCCGGTCCCGCGACAGCAGCGCCGTCCAATGGTGGTTTGGCCGGTGGATTGACCGGACAGCCGGGTACGGCCGGCATCGCGGGCAATAATGGTGGAAATGCCAATACGACACCCCCTGCGGCAGGTAGTATTGGACAAAATGGCGGCAATGGTTCGAATGCCACATTTGCGAATTTGGCAACCGCTGTGAACTCCCTTGATCTGCTGGCTGGCAACGGCGGCGGCGGCGGCGGCGGCGGCGGTGGCGGCGGCGGCGGTGCAGGCGGTGGCGGCGGCGGCGACGGCGGTTCTTGCGTACGCGACCGGCGGCGGTGGTGGTGGCGGCGGCGGCGGCGCAGGCGGCGGCGGCGGCGGCGCAGGTTCGGCGGCCGGCGGCGGCGCTTCCGGCGCAAGCGGCAAGCTAGCGGGTGTTGTCGGCGGTGCGGCAAATGCCGAAGCCACCAGCCCGACAGCCGGAACTGCGCCAGTTGCGAACGGCGGCGTGGGCGGTAATGGCAATTTCCTGACGACCGGCTGGCCGGCGGCTGGAACGGCCGGCGCGGCCGGCGGCGGCGGTTCGGGCGGCAGCGGCGGCACGGGCGGTAATGGCGGCAATGGCGCGGCTGGCGGCACAGGTGCTTCCGGTGGTGGCGCGTTTATTCTTGCCGCGAAAGGCTTGTTGGACATCATTGGCGCCTGTGAGTTCAACGTGTCCGCAGCGCTTCCGACGAGCGGTGGCAACGGCGGTCTGGCCGACGCTTCCGCGGCTCCGGGCGCGGGCAGTGTGCCAGGCGCGCTCGGCGGCGCGGGCGGCGCCAGCGCCAGCGGCGGAGGCGTGACCTCCGGCGCGGGCGGCAGCAATGCGGCGGTCCGCGGCGGCAGCGGCGGTACGGGTGGCAGCGGCGCCTTGGGTGCGAACGGCGGCGCGGGCGGCAATGCCGGTTACGGCACGCCCGGCATGGTCAAACTGCAAGGCTCGGTGGTGCGGCTGGTGAACGCGACCATCACGGCGGATAATGTGTCCGGCGTGGGCGCCAATGTCAATGGCGGCGCAACCGTCATTTCGAACATGGCCTCGCCTCCGGCTCCACAAAAAACAGTGCTGACCACCGTGTTGGGCACTGCGGTCAACGATGCGGTTCTTACGCGCAATACCAATGTGCCGTACCAGGCCACGGGTACCCGGTATCCGTTGATTCCGGATATTGCGGGTGGCCCGTATACCTATGGCTGGTATGGACCGGCCAATTATTGGAATAAGAGCGCGGTGGATGCCGCGATTCCGTCCGGATTTGGTTCAGCCACGTTGACGGGTGTGTTTGCAGGTTATGAACAACTTGTCGTGAAGAACGGCACAGGCGCCGTGGTTTCCGACGTGCGTGTTAAAGTGGGCGCAAACGATCCGATCAGCATTCAGGCGAGTCCGGCTGACGGCGGCCATGCCACGCCCGATCTGGCCCCGGGCGAAGTCTGGAGTGTGGTGTTGGAGTCCGGTTCATCGGCCATTGCAGGCATTCCGCCGACCATTACGACGGATCCCACGAGCCAGACAGTGGACAACGACGCCGACGTCACGCTTTCGGCGGCGGCCACCGGTTCGGCCACGCTCAGTTACCAGTGGCGCAAGGATGGCCTTGATATTACGGATGCCACCAATGCGACCCTTGTTTTGAACAATGTCACGGATGCCGATCAAGGCTCCTATGATTGTGTGATCACGAACCAGTTCCTCAAGGCGGCCGAAGCGAAACCCGTCACAGCGGCGGCGACGTTGCGTGTGCGGCCGATCATTACCGATGTGGCTGTGGAGTCGGGCTTGACGGTCCTCGTGACCTTCAGCCAGGCCATGGGCACGGGTGTGACGGACGCCGGCAATTACGCGATCACGGGTTCGTCCGGCCAAGGCACCTTGGCGAATGCGCCGGACGCCGTCGAGTTGGTCTCGGGCAACCAGTATCGCTTGACGTGGGCAGCCGGCGAGATGCGTAACGGGTTCGATATCACGGTTACCGCCACAGGCATGGAAGATGCGGAAGGCGATGCCGTGGCTCCGGCCGGAACATCCGGCACGCATGTCGGCGGCGCCATCGGCGTGAACCCGACCGTGACGGTCGAGCAGGCGGCTGGCCAAGCTGATCCGGCGGACGACGTGATCGTCCACTTCACGGCCACGTTCAGTGAAGCCGTCACCGGGTTTGATGAGACCGACGTGACCCTTGGCGGCACCTCGGGCGGTGTCAAGACGGTTGCGGTCACCGGCGGTCCGGTGGAGTTCGACATCGCGGTGCAGGGTATGACCGAAGGCACGTTGATTTGCAGCGTGGCGGCCGATGTCTGCACGGACTTGGCGGGTAATCCCAACGAGGCCTCGACAAGCGTTGACAATACCATCCTTTATGACGCCAACCTGCCGAGCGTGGTGAGTGTCAACGTGGTAACATGGCGTTCGGTGGATGTCACCTTCGACGAGGCCGTGTACGATGGCGCGACGGATCCGGCCAATTACGCCATTTCGGGCAGCGGAAATAACTCGCTGGCGACGAATCCTGATAGCGTCGTGAACGTCGGCGGCAATACATACCGGTTGACGTGGACGGACGGCGAGATGTTCGATGGCCTTGACATCACGATTACCGTGACCAATGTGTTCGACGCCATTGGGCGCCCGATGGGTTCACAGAACTTTGGCACGCATGTCGGCGGCGGCATCGCTCCGGTTCATATCACGGGCGATCCGGTCTCGCTGACAGTCAATTGGCACCAGGCTGTTCCGGCCCAGTTCACCGTCTCGGCGACGGGCACCGCGCCGCTGGTGTACCAGTGGCGGAAAGACGGTCTCGACATGGCCGACGGCGGCAACATCAGCGGCGCCAGCACGGCCGCGCTCGATATCGCCAGTCCGGAAAACTCGGACGAAGCCGTCTATCTGTGCGCGGTCAACAACGTCGTGGGCAATGAGGTCACGTCGAACACGGCGACGCTTACGGTGAACGATCCGTACATTGCGACCCATCCGGTTTCGCAATCCGTGCTGCCGCACACGAACGTGAACTTCAGCGTGGAGGCATACGGCAGCGGCGTGCTCGATTACCGCTGGAGCAAGGACGGAACGCCGCTCGACGACGGCGGCAACATCAGCGGCGCCTCGACGGCATCGCTCGATCTGACCGATGTGAGCGCGGCCGACAACGGCGCTTACGTATGCACCGTCACGGGCGCGGATCCGGAACCGGTGGTCTCCAATGCGGCGACGCTTTCGGTGACGGATCCTGCAATCCTGACGCAGCCGGCGTCCATCACGGTTGATCCGGATCAACCCGCGTCGTTTACGGTGGTGCTGGTGACGGGCAGCACGCTTCCCGTTGATTACCAGTGGCTGAAGGACGGTTCGCCGCTTGCCAATACGGGCACGCTGGAGGCGGGCAACTATACGGCCACGCTGACCATCCCGGCGGCTCAACAGGCCGATGAGGGATTGTACAGCTGCCAGCTGGCCGGCGTGGACACGATCGTGTCCGACGCGGCGGAGTTGACGGTCAACGATCCTCCGGACATTGACTCGGTTGTCGTTACGCCGACAGGCGGTGTCGTGGCGATTGGCGCACCGGCCCAGTTCGAAGTCATCATGAAGCCTCACGATGACTACACCCCGTTCAGCTACCAGTGGAAACTTAACGGTGTGGATCTGGCCGATGGACCGGGTATCTCCGGCGCCAATGCGGCGGTGCTCCAGATAGCCGCGGCTCAAATTCCCGATGAAGGCGCATACACCTGTACGGTCACCAACAGCGCCGGTGAGGATACCAGCGATCCGGTGAACCTGTGGGTGGGAGGCGCTCCGCTGTCCATAGACAACGTGTTGCCGAACCTCAAACGGTATCTCGGCGAATGGGCGCAGTTCACCGTTTCCGTGTCGGGCGGACGTCCGCCGATCACGTACGAGTGGTGGTTTGTCGAAGAGCTGGCCAAGGCCAATACGACGCCGATTCAGGTCAACACCGAATCGTTGCCCGTCTACAACACCATGGCGCTCTTCGCGAACGAGGGCTTCTACACGGCACGGGTCATTGACGACCGCATCGCGCTGCAGTCGAACACGGCCTATCTGGACGTTGAGGACTTCCTGAGAATTCAGACGCATCCGCAGGGCGCGTCGAAGCTCACGAATCAGACTCACACGTTCAACGTGACCACGTCGGGCGGCTTCCTGCCGTTGTCGTATTCGTGGTACAAGATAGGGAATCCGGCGGTGCTGGGCACGACCCCGTCGTACACAATCCCGTCGTTGACCGTGTCGGATGCGGGTGCATACTTTGTGCAGATTTCCGACTCGAACACCAACGTGGTGGTCTCGAATTCGGCTGTGCTCGAAGTGGCGCCCGGAACGCCGGTGGCCGGTCTGATTGGACTGGGCCTGCTGGGCGGCATGGTCCTGTGCGGCGGCGCGTTCGTGGTGCGTCGGCGCAAGTAGTACTCCGGGCTTGACCCGGCCTAACGCATGATTGCGGGCCACCGATGGCGGCATCGGTGGCCCGCTTTGTATCCAAAGAGGCGGTGCGAATTCGCAAACAGAGTGTTTTCGTGCGGGATCGGAACGATGACAGAGATAGACCTGATACAAAGTCTGCTGAAAGAAGCGTCGGTTTATGTGCGCGAGCAATATGCGCGCAGGGATCGCGTCGGCGTGCAATCCAAGGGCAATCCCAACGACCTGCTGACGGAAGCGGATCTTGGCGTTCAGGATCTGATTGTGGAAGGCATCCGGAATTGTTTTCCCGGCGATGCGATTGCTGCGGAAGAGCGTGATTTCGCGCACGCGCCGGCGGATCGCGATGCGCGCTGCTGGGTTATCGATCCGATAGACGGCACGCAAAATTTCGTTCGCGGTTTTTTCCCGATGTTCGGGATTTCGATTGCATTTGTCCGTGGCGGCATGGCCGTTGCCGCCGGCGTGGCGCTTCCGATATCCGGCGGCTGCTTTCTGGCCGAGCGCGGCGCGGGATCGTTCCGAGACGAATGCCGGCTGCGGGTTTCGGATGTTGCCTCGGCGTCCGTGGCGCGGGTGGAAGTGGATTTTTCAGGACCGCCCGAGCGCGCCGAAACCCTGCGCAGGGCATCGCGCATCATTTGCGGCGCCGGCCAGATCCGGTGCGCCTGCGCGACGGTTGTGTCGCTTTGCCAGATAGCGGCCGGCGAGATGGACGGATTTGTTCACGTCGCCTTGCACCCGTGGGACTATGCAGCGGCGCAGTTGATTGTCGAGGAGGCCGGCGGACGCGCGACAAGGCTGGACGGCCGTCCGCTGGGCGTATTCGATGGCGGCAAGGGGGCCCTGCTCAGCAACGGGCACATTCACCCGGAACTGCTATCGCTGGTGGATTGTCCTTGACCAAACCGTTGCCGTAGTCGTTCAAGCACAATCGGCGGAACCGCATGCGAAACGTCCCCGCCGAGCCGGGCCACTTCCTTCACGACCCGCGAACTCAGAAACAGATACGGCTCGCTGGGCATGAGGCAAACTGTGTCCACCTCCGGATTAAGTTTTTGATTGGTTACGGCCATTCCGTGTTCGTATTCGAAATCGGAAATGGCGCGCAATCCCCGGACAATGGCCACTGCGGCGCGTTTGCGCGCAAATTCGGCGGTCAGTCCGGTAAAGGAGTCTATTTCGACGGTGGGCATGTCCCGTGTAATTGCCTGGAGCATCTCGATTCGTTCGGCCACGGTGAACAGGCACTGTTTTTCATTGTTGGTGGCCACGGCCACCACGAGCCGGGGGAAAATTCGGGCGGCGCGATAAATCAGATCCAAATGGCCGAAGGTCGGCGGATCGAAACTTCCCGGATACACAGCCAGGCGGTTAGGCATTCCCAAAATCTCCCTTGATGGCGGCGGCATGCGCCAGTTCATATACGGCCAGCACGCTGACCCCGTTGGCTTCCGCCAGACGGCGGCAATCCTCGTATTCCGGCGAAAGCGACGTGATCGTTTTACCGTGGCGCCCTATCTTGACCTGTACCGTACCCCAAGGGGTTCGGACAAGCCGGAATTCGCGCTCAAGGCATATCCGCCTTTCTTGGCGAATGCGGACGCCGAAAGTCGTCGAGGCATAGAAAATCGCCGGAACGACCTCCGGCACTTTTTCCTCGTCGCACAGGATCGTCACCAGATAGGCGGGCCGGCCTTTTTTGCCGAGAATCGGCGTGAGGAACGCGTCACGCGCGCCCTTTTCCAGCACGTTGGCGACGAGCGGCGGCAGCAATTCCGGCGTCATGTCGTCAATGTTGGCCTCGATGACCGTGATGTATTCCGCATCCGGCCATTCCGCCTTCGGCGCGTCGCTCGATTCACCGACCAGCACGCGCAACACGTTGGCGCGCCCGGGCATATCCCGCGAACCGGCGCCGTACCCCGACGAAACAATGCGCATGGCCGGCACGGGGCCGTACAGATGCGCGAATTGCGTGATCAGCGCGGCGCCCGTCGGCGTGACCAGTTCACCGGGGACCTCGCTGCCGTAACACGGCACGCCGCGCAGAAGCGCGGCGGTCGCCGGGGCCGGCACGGGCAAAGAGCCGTGCGCCATTTCGACAGTACCCGATCCCAGATTGAGCGGCGACGCGACCACGCGTTCGACGGCCAGGGCGTGCATGGCCCAATGCGCCCCCACAATGTCCGCGATGGAATCAATTGCGCCCACCTCGTGAAAATGGATTTTTTCGACCGTCGTTCCGTGAATGTCCGCCTCGCATCGGGCGATGCGTTCGAACGTTTCGATGCTGCCCCGCTTCACGGGGTCGGGCAACGCACTGTCCCCAATGATGGCGGCGATATCCGCAAGATGCCGGTGCGCGTGTTCGTGCGGAACATGAACGCGGAATTGCGTCGCCATGATGCCGTGTTTCTTGACACGATCCGCCGACACGGAAAGCCCCGGCGCCTTCAGCGATTCGAGCGCGATCCGAAGCGACGCCATATCCACGCCCGCGTCGAGCAACGCGCCCACGATCATGTCGCCGCTTGCGCCGCACGCGCAGTCAAAATAGAGGATCTTCATTTGTTCTTTCCCGGAGCGCGGCCGGCCAGCATGCGCCCGATAATCGCCGCATAGGCGCCCGCCCCGAAACCGTTGTCAATATTCACGACCGCAACGCCGGACGCGCACGAGTTCAGCATGCCGAGCAGCGCGGCGATGCCGCCGAAACTCGCGCCATAGCCGACGCTGGTCGGCACGGCGATGACAGGTTTGTCCACCAGTCCGCCGACGACGCTGGCCAGGGCGCCCTCCATTCCGGCGCAAACAATGACGGCGTAGGCTTCTTCCAACACCACGCGCCGGTCCAGCAGGCGGTGAATGCCGGCGACGCCGACGTCGTACACGCGCTGGACCGTTGCGCCCATCGCGCCGCAGGTGACTGCGGCTTCTTCGGCCACGGGAATATCGCTTGTGCCCGCGCACACCACGGCGGCATACCCCGGCAAGGGATTGGGAGGCTTTACGGTCAGCGTGAGCGCCCGCGCGGCCTCGTGATGCACCGCGCCGGGATAGGCCGCACACACCGCCGCCACGACCGCATCGGAACATCGCGTCGCCAGCACGTTGCTGCCGTGTGCGTGCATGCGCCCGACAATTTCGACGACCTGTTCCGGCGTCTTGCCTGCGCTGAAAATGACCTCCGGAAAACCCTTGCGCAGCGTGCGATGATGGTCAATCTTCGCGAAGCCCAGATCCTCGAAAGGAAGCGCGCGCAAACGCGCCAGCGCATCGTCCGGCGAGATTTCGCCCGATGCCACCGTTTCGAGGAGCGCTTTCAGCCTTGCGGGATCCATGTACTTTCCCATTTATTCCAAACGCACGCGTATGATACGCAAACGGTTCCCCAATTGAAAGTCGGGTCGCATCCCATGCAATAAGCCGTGTCTGTCTTGGTTTGCGTCAACACCGAGCATTTTATGTATGTCAATCCCGAATTCCGCGGCACAACGGTCCGGTGGGACGACATCCCGCGCGGCCCTATTCTTCGGACTCGATTTGTGTCCAGAACGTGAGGCCGGTCAAGTCTCGTTTCTGTTCGAAGAGGCTCGATAGAAGATAGGCCACCACAAAAGTCAGGAGATGCCCGGCCAATCCCACGTAATAGATGTGAACCGGCTTGAGCAACCACAGGGCGGCCGTCCGGGAACATCCAAGCAGGCTCATGAACTGTTCGGGCGTGACTTTCATGAACTCGATGACGGCCATGTATATCGAGAACACGAGCGTGGCGCCGATGCCGACCGCGACGGAGCGGCCCGTGCCGCGTGTGGTCAGAAATCCGAGGACATAGACGCCGAGAATCCCGCCGCCCAGTACGGATCCGAGCCGGGCGCCGAAATCCTGAAGCGTCAAATCGCTGGCGCGGTAGAACAACACGGCGCCGCCCATCATCAAAAGACAGGCGATGGCCGAAGTGATCCGCGCGACAAGGACATAGTGTCGTTCGCCGGCCTTCTTGACCAGATGGCGCCGGTAGATGTCCGTGATGAACACCGCCGAGATGCCGCTGATGCTCGCGGAAGAGGCCGACATCGCGGCGGCGAGAATACCGGTGATCACGATGCCCGCCAGACCGGCCGGAAGCATCTTGATGCAAAAGAAGGGGAGAATGGACTCGGGCTTGGCGCCATGGGCGCCGGAGAGAATGGCCGCCGCCGTCGGATCGGGATGCTGCTTGAAAAAGACGTACAGCGAGGTGCCCATGAGCATGAAGAAGGCCCATGTGGGCACGCTGCACGCACAGCAGATCCAGATGGCCTTGAAGGCTTCTTTCGGATTTTTGGCGGAAACGTATTTCTGAACCACGTTCTGGTTGCCGCTGTATTCGAAAACCCATCCGGCCAATCCGCCGATCAGCATCATGAGGATGGATTTATCCCAGATGGAGAACCATTTCGCGGGTTCGAGCTTGCCGGTGGCGATGTTGAGGTCGCCGAGCATGAACTTGCCGTCGGCCCAGCCGGTTGTGAACACGGCGCCGAGCCCGCCGTCTATGCCGCGAATAAGCGTCGCGAAACAGAGAATGGCGCCAAACCACAACAGGAATGCCTGAAGAAACTGCGCCCAGACAATCGCGCTGACACCGCCCAGCACCGAGTAAATCGCGATGACGCCGCCGCCCATCAGGATGCAGGCGTACGGCGATGCGCCCGTCATCTGCTGGAACACCAGCGACACGAGATAAAGGATGGTGGCTATCCGCATGACCTGTCCGATCACGAACGTCACGGACACATAGGTGCGCACCCCGTTGCCGAACCGGCCCTCGAGATACTCGTACGCGGACGTACATTTGTTGCGCCGATAGAACGGCAGGAAGAATTTCGAGCCGATGAGAATGCCGAACGGGAGCATGAGCGTGGGCAACCAGCGCAGATAGGCGGCCTTGTACGCGTCGCCCGGAAAGGCCACGACGGTGATCGAACTGATGGACGTGGCAAACATGGCCAGACCCAACAGCCACGCGGGAAACTGGCGGTTCCCGACGAAGAAACTCTCGGTGGACTTGTTGCGCCGGGCGAACAGCGGACCAATCGAAGCGACTGCGACAAAGTAGGCGATCAGGATTATCCAGTCAATCGTGCTGAATGGGGTTTGCATGAATGCCGTCTTTCTTTCGTTGGCCTTGAACGATGCCCTTCAGCCGATGCCTGCCGCCGGGCAAGCCGGACGGCCGGACCAATAATGAAGATGGGTCTCCCCAAGGTCGAACCATGCCGAATACTACTCCGCCACTCCCCCGGATTTCCATAGTCTGAATCGGGATTGCCTGTTCCGGGATGGAGCCGTCTACTTGATCGCGCCGGCCATGAGTCCCTTGATGAATCGCCGCTGCATGGCGAGATAAAGGATTGTTACCGGCATCGAGAGCACGACGACGCCCGCGAAGATGTAGTTCCAGTTCTTGACGTACTTGTCGGACAGGAATCGCCAGAGCTGGACGAATACCAGCTGCCCCTTGTTTGTGCCCATGATGATGAACGCCTGCATGAAATCGTTCCAGATCCAGAGTCCCCAGAAAATGACGACGGTGATCGTGCAGGGCGCGAGCAAGGGGAAGATGATCCGCCAGAACGTTGCAATCGGCCCGCAACCGTCAATGGAGGCGGATTCCTCCAATTCCTTCGGTATGGTCGCCATGAATCCGCTGTAAATGAAGATGCACAGCGGCAGGCCCCACGAAACGTAATGGACGAGCAGCGCCAAGTAGGTGAACTGGATGCCGAGCAGCCGGAACTGCTGGAGCAGCGGCACCATGATGATCTGAAAGGGAATCGTCAGGCCCGCGAGGAAAAACACGCGCAGGAACTTGCCGGTCCGCATATCGCGCCGCATGATCGAATACGCGGCCATCGGCGCGGTCGTGACCAGCGCCAGGATCACCGCGATGCACATGAGCAGGCTGTTGAGCATCGGCTGGGCGAGTTTCACGCCCGTGAACAGGTACGCGTAGTTGTCCCACGCAAGGGCGCTTGGCAGGGCGAGCGGCGACAGCGTGATTTCGCGCAGCGTCTTGAACGAATTCAACAGCGCGATGAAACACGGCGACACGAAAAGCAGGCCGAGCGCAAGCATGACGATCTCAAAGACGGGGACGCGGAGGCGCTTGCGTGTCATAACGCCACCTGCCTGCGCCGCAAGATCGCCACCTGGACCGCCGCAATCGCCACCAGCGCCGCGAAGGTGATGAACGAAATCGCGGCGGCGTAGCCTTGCCGGTTGCTGAGCACGCCGAGATGGTAGATGTAATAGCCGATGGAAAACGTCCGCCAGCCGGGGCCGCCCTGCGTCGTGACGACGATTTGCGGAAAGAGATTGATGCCCGTAATCAGCGCCAGCACGCTGTTCGTCGTCAGCGTCGGCAATAGCATCGGGAACTGGATGCGCGTGAACACCGTGAACGCGCCCGCGCCGTCAATCCGCGCGGCCTCGTAGAGGTCCGCCGGAATGGTTTGCAGGTTCGCGAGGTAGACGGTCGTGAAGAACCCCGCGCCGTTCCACGCCACCAGCGCGAAGATGAAATACGCCACCCATCGCGGATCGCCCATCCAATCCTGCGCGAACCGCCCGAGACCCGCGCCCCGAAGCAGCGTGTTGATCACGCCCTCGTTGTAGTTCGCCAGATACTGGAACAAAAGCGCGCTGACGAGGATGCTCAGGATGTACGGATAAAAGAACAGTCCGCGAATCGCGCCCTTGAACACCCGAAGCCGGTCGAGCAGGATGGCCAGCAGCATCGTGCCGAACGAGAAAAAGAACACGATCAGCGCCGTCTCGAACAACGTGAACCGTATCGCGTCGAAAAACCGGCTGTCCGTGAAGGCCTCGCGGAAATTCGCCAGCCCGATGAATCGAGGCGTTCGATTCCAGCCCGTCCAGTCCGTCAGGCTGTATGCAAAGCCCAGTATCGCCGGCGTTACGATGAACCCGGCATACAGGAACACCGCCGGTCCGCACAAAACCAGCGACGCCAGACTTTCGTGAATCACTTTCCGCGCGCGACGCGTCACATAATTTCCCATTTCGGCGACATTGGCAACCAGATTATGTACGCTTTTTCCAATAATCCGGCTTGCGGTGCAAATGCATTACCGCAAGGCTGTTAATTCTGTTCGGTTCGACGCTGTAAAGGATCCCGTATGGAAACGATTGACGAGGCAACGCCGTATTTGATCTTCCAAATGTGGCCACGCTTCCGGGAAGGCCAAAATATTCCGCACGCAAGCATACACTTCTTTTGAGAAGTCCGCCCCCAATCCAGTTTCACAGTCCTCATAGTATTCAATTGCTCCGGCGAGTTCCGCCTCTGCCTCTGGATGATCGCTCAAGACGTTCTTTGATCTTGTCGAATACGTCATCGCTAGAAACCGCCTTTACACGGCCTGTGCGCAGGCCGGCCAGGCGCCGCATGGCAGTCTCACACCACACATGGTCAATCTCCGGGGCGGGGGCATTCAACGTGCGCAAGAGCGAATCCGCCACGAACGCGCGCTCTTCGACAGGGAGGGCGGCCGCTTCTTCGATGATTTCCTTTGCGCCGTGCATGAGTATCTCCTTGAGTCCACCTATCATCGTAGCAAACCCCGTAAGTGTTGGCAATAATCCTTGATTCGGTCGTTTTGGCGGTACTGCTCCGTTATGTGTAGAATGGCTTGAAGCGCGCAAACAGAATGCGGTCGGTCGGGTTTGAAACGCCGATTTTCCTGGAGGGTTTGGGCGATGTCTCGAGTATCGCGCCGTGATTTCGTAAAGACGGCGGCGGCCGGGTTGGCGCTGGGCGGATGTTCGACAACGGGGGCCGGCGCGGACAGGGAGACACACAGGCCGCCGAATCTCGTGTTCGTTTTTCCGGACGAATTCCGACGGCAGGCAATCGGGTGCATGGGCGAGGATCCGGTCATTACGCCGAATCTGGACCGGTTCGCGTCGGAAGGGGTCGTGTTTACGCATGCCGTGAGCAACCGCCCCGTGTGCAGTCCGTACCGCGCATCGCTGCTGACGGGCAAATATCCCTTCTCGACCGGCATCACGACGAACTGCTACGACGAGACCGTGCCCTACAACGTGTTTCTTCGCGAATCGGAGCGGTGCATCTCGGACGTGCTGCACGATCGGGGCTATTGTTGCGGCTACATCGGCAAGTGGCACTTGGAAGCGCCGCGGGAGCCTCACCTGTATTCGCGCGGCAAGGGCGGCGTGTGGGACGAATACACGCCGCCGGGACCGCGCCGCCACGGCTTTGAATTCTGGCACTCGTACGGCTGCCACGACGATCATCTGCACCCGCATTATTGGATAGGCGACGCGCCGCGCGACAAGGAAACCACGTTCGACGAGTGGTCTCCCCGGCACGAAGCCTCGACGGCCATCGAGTTCATCCGCAACCGGGACGAGCGCCCGTTCGCGTTGTTCGTCTCGATGAACCCGCCCCACATGCCGTTTCACATGGTTCCGGATGAATACGTCGATCGGTACGGAGACAAGACCTGCGAGGATTTGCTCACGCGCCCCAACGTTGACCTGAACACGAAGCCCGGGCAAATCGCGAAGCGCTGGGCGAAACACTATTTCGCGGCGGTCACGGGCGTGGACGAACAGTTCGGGCGCATCCTGCAATGCCTGAAGGACGAGGGGTTGGAAAACGACACGATCGTCGTGTTTACCTCCGACCACGGCGAGATGATGGGCAGCCAGGGCCTGATGTACAAAAGCGTGTGGTACGAGGAATCGCTGGGCGTCCCGTTTCTGATCCGCTGGCCGGGGCGCATACGGCCCGGACGCGACGACCTGCTCCTGGGCGTGCCGGACGTGATGCCGACACTGCTGGGATTGATGGGACTCGGAAAAGAGATTCCCGCCGCGGTCGAAGGGACGAATTACGCGCCGCTGCTCTTGGGCATGGGCGGCAAGCGTCCGTCATCGGCGTTGTACCTGCTTCACGACCCGGCCATGCCCTACGCGGGCGCGCGCGGCATCCGCACAAATCGGTACACGTATGTAATCGAACGCCGGACGGATGGCGGGGAACGGTTCCTGTACGACAACGAAAAGGATCCGTATCAGAGGACCAACAAGGCGGGGAGCGATCCGGCCCTGGAAAAGGAACTTCAGGCGGAACTCGCCCGCTGGCTGGAACTCACGCGGGATCCATGGCGCAACACGCTCGCCTGATGAACCGGCGGATTGATGCCGCGGGTTGCCGCGATCAGGAAGCTGGAGACGCCGCCGCAGGGCGCTTGGGAGACAGGGTAACTACTTTTCGCCCGTCTTTGCCCTGCTTTTCGCGCAGGGCTCTTGCCAGCGCATGTACATCATAGTTGTACTTGGCCGCCATGGCGTCCTTCACGTTCCAGAGCTCACAGAGTACGTCATCTTCATACATCGTTCTGACCCAACAATTCGTCTGGCGTACATACGACAGGCGGGTGAAAACCCCTTTCAACGAGCAAGGCGCTCATCCCGCCCATCAACTCCGCATTGGCCAGATACCGACAGTTCCATGTTAAAAGGTAGTCTACTCCATGAACCGCCGCAACGCCAAGATGAAGTGCGTCTTGAACGGCTTTCGCTGGCAGACCGCCTCGATCCACGATGAAACCCGCCAAGTCTTCCGCCGCTTCCGTCAGGTTCAGCACAGGGAGCCCCGCAACCACTTCAAGGCGGCGTTGAACGGCATCCGAGTTACCCTGCGAGATTTCCTCGATGACTATCTCGGAGACGAATACTTCAAAATCGTGCCGCCTCTTAGCCCACCACTCGTGCGTGATTTGTTGGCGTGCGGTCTTGATCAAATCCCGGCTTGGCAGCGCGGCCAAATAGCTTACTATGCTGCTTTCAAGGTACAGATGCTTCATCCCGCGCCTCTTCAACTCCGCTTCATATTAGCAGACGAGGACCTGTCCAATCACGTGGATCGGTTTGGATCGGTTTGGCCAAGCCATGCTCGATACTCAGATTCTTCTACTTGCGGAAAGTGTCGGCGAACCCAATCTTCCGTGATTTCATAGAACATGAGAATACGAACAGGGTCATGTTCCTGGCTTCTTGCAATGTGGTAAAACTGACCACGCTGAAGGGTTTGAAGCAGATAGACTTTTTTTGGGTGCAGTTCCATTATTACCGATTTCTGGGTTTTGCCGGACCGGTTAGCCTGCTTGAGCAGGTTCCCCTTTGCACCCGCATTCATGCGGGGTGGAACAGGCCCCACGACTGCATTGAAGCGCGCTTCAGCGCGGCTTTTCAAAGGCTTCAGCAGGGCCGGCATGCTAGAGATCCGGGAAGCGACGCTAAAGCGCCCTGCCCGTGGCAATAAAAGCCTCCCACACCCCGCGTAAACGCGGGCGCAAAGAGGAGCGCGCTGAAGCGCGCTAACAAATGCCGTGCGCTTTCGGACGATAAGAGACCTTGCCTGACACACGATCAAATCCTGCATAATTCTTCCGGCGGATCCCGTCATCTGCCTGCAATTTCCACCCAGGATTCAACAATCCAACGGTAATAACAGAACTGCACCCCTTTTTTTGTACTCCTTGAGGATAATTCAGATGGAAGAACTGGAGTTCAAACGTGCCGTTACCCTTCTTCAACGGCGTCAGGCTGTTTACGCGAATAGGGCTGTAGCTCCTAAGATCACTGGCCCAAGTGAAGCCGTCGCCAATCAACTCACAAGAATACCAGTGTCCGATCTCCATAGTGAACAAGCGCATCAAACGCTCCACCCGCCGATGTTTTCAATTACAGATTGTTAAAGAGAAACACCCTATTTGTCTCTTATTCTTCTGCGTACGTGTCTTCGTAAATCTCTTGAATTCGTTTTCCGTTATAGGTCCAATGTGGACCCGGAGCAACAGGATAATCAATTTAACAGGTCAACGCGAAGCAGTGTGCGAGGACGCGCGCCCGCCCTTTCACCAAGAGGCGCTTGATGTTTTGGAGCCGTCGGAGACGTTGTGCCGGTGAAGCGACAGTGTGTTTGCACCGGCTTGTGTGTGAATTCTGGAGTGCATTCTTTGTGGCGCGGAGAGGCTGCATAGGTGTATAGTATGTGAAGTTTGTGCGGAAGATTGTGCAAAGGGCGGTATTTTTGGGCGGAATAGCCGGAAATGAAGGGTAGGGGATCTTGACGCTGAAAAAACGTGTCTTCATCGGCATGGGCGCGATCCTGGCCGCGCTGGCCTTGGTTGTCGCCGTGGTCGTCTTTTTGTTGGTTCATCGCGTCGAGGGCGAGTATTTCGACTCGAACGGCTGCCGCATCCACTACACGGTCGAGGGCCGGGGCGAGCCGGTGATCCTGGTGCACGGCGTCGCCGCGAACGCCGATCTGAATTGGCGGTATCCGGGCGTCATTCGCGCGTTGGCCAGGGATTTCAAGGTCATCGCGTTCGATCTGCGCGGCCACGGTCTCAGCGGCAAGCCGCACGAAGTGGACAAGTACGGCATTCAGATGGTCGAGGATATCGTCCGGTTGATGGACCATCTGCATATTCAAAAGGCGCACGTGGCCGGCTATTCGCTTGGGGGATTCCTGCTGTTGAAACTGCTCGCGACGCATCCGGATCGCGTGGCGAGCGCGGCGATTTGCGCGGCGGGATGGAAGAATCCCGACGATCCGTCGCCGCTGCCCAACCCGTACACCGCGCCCAAGGCGGACGCGCGGAAATGGCTCGACGCGGCGCTTTCGGCGCCCGTGGCGTCCACGTCGAAATCGCTGTTCCATCGCGTGCGCAACGCGGTCGGCGACCGGTTGATGGACAAGACGGCCAAGAAGGCCCTGAAACAGAAATACGTTGAACTGGCGGTCACGGAAGCGGAACTCAAAGCGATTCATGTCCCCGCGATATGCCTTATTGGGACGCAGGACGGTTTTCTCTTCCTTGCGCGCGATCTGCGCGCGCACATGCCGGGCATCGAGTTCTGCCAGATCGTCGGCGCGGGCCATTTCACGACGCCGTTCCGCCGCGTCTTCAAGGCGGATCTGCGCGACTTCTTCATCCGTCATCGCGGCACGGCGCAATAACGCCTTGGACGTTCACTCCTTGGCGTCCTTGAGCGTCTTGCGGAATCTGGGGGCGTTGACGGCGAATCGGTCGGAACGGAAATCCACGTGGACCTCGCCGCCGGGGGTGGACAGATCGAGGGCATTCGGCCTGCCGGGTTTGGCCGACACGGCGACGGGCGCATCGTTGAGCGTCATGAGGACGAGAAACTCGCGATGCCTGGCACGTTCGGCCGCATCGGCGGTGAGATGCCACTCTTTCCAGTTCATCTTGACCCAGTCGCCGGGCGGGATGTCGAACCGGTCGCTCTGCGAGAGTTCGAGCGTGGCGGGTTGAAGGAACCGCACGTCCACGGTTCCCGTTTTCGCCTCGCACCGCACGGTCCGATCCTCGATGGCGAAGGGCGCGATGGCATGGAGACGCCATTGGAACGTCGCGGGATGGGGCGTATCGAGCAGGTCGTGAATCAGGATCGCATGCGGCTTGAGAAAGACGATCCGGCGCGTCCACCGGTCGAGGTTTTCATACGAGCGCCCGGCCTCGCCCACAACGATGTCCACGTTGGGCGAGGTGTCGAACGCGACGATCCGCCCCCGTGCTTCGGGCGAATGCTTGATCTGCCCCTTGCCGTCCACCAGGATGGCGTTGTCGGCGAGCGATTCCCACATCCATTGCGCGTGGTGTTTGCTGCCGTACAGGTCGCGCGTGCCGGAACTGATGAACACGCGTTCGCCGCCCATGTGGAGCAGGAAGGCATTGTTCGAGTTGTAGCCGTGGCTTTGGCGTCCGAACGGGCTGCTCTTGAAATGCAGCGCGATGTTGTCGTCTGCGTCGAGCAGATTCGTGTTGAGCGTCGCGATACCCGTGCCGCGGAAACAGGCCGACGCCGGCATGCCGGACGGCGGCTGTCCCGTCAATCCCGGCGCATTGGCCGCGTAAATGAAATCGAGATAACCGCCGCCAAACGCGTAACCACACGCATCGGCGTACCATTTCCAGTGCGGATTGCGCGCGCCCTGCGCGAGCACGGCCACGAGCGGCGCAAGGCTATTCGAGGTCGTGGACAGCGACAGGTCGGCGAAGCCGCCCGTCTTGCTGCCCGGCGGCGCGATATAGAGGGCGTAATCGCCGATGCGCTTGTAGAACGGGCGCTCGAACACGTCGATTCCGAACGCCGCGCGGACGACATAGGCCCAGTACATGAACCGGCTGGTGTAACTGTTCCAGTAGGCGGCGCCTTCGTGCCAGCCGCCGTCGTCGTCGCCCCAGGCGGGATAGACCGTGTAAAAAATGGTCATGGCGTAATCGAGCCACTCGGGCGCTTCCGGAATCGTGTCGTAAAACGCGATGGCCAGTTCGCCCAGGAAATGCCATGCGCGGTTGCTGTGGCTGTTGTAGGGTTTCCAGAGATGCTGGCCGCGCTGGAGGCGCCCGAACGCCTGTGCGCCGCGTATGCGCATCGTTTCGACGATGGCCGCGCGATCCGCGTCCGAAAGCAGCGGATACGCCCACGTGTAGGCGCGCGACGCCAAATACAAGATCGGCATGGCCGCCTCGTCGTTGTACTCGTATTCCGTCGCGCCTTGCGGATCCCAGGCCGCCATGCCCATGAGCAGATCCCGCGCCGCCTTGCCGTACTTTTCATCGCCGCCGATGCGATAGGCAAACGCCAGGGTCGCGGCGGCGTTTCCCGCGGCCATCGAACGGTCGTGGTTGCCCCACCAGATCTTGCGCCATTGGTCGGGCGTGTCCTTGCGCGACACTTCCGGCGGATACTTGGGCGGTTCCGACAGGTCCGGAGGCGAGGCGAGGATCTGGTCGGCGGCATCCAACAACTTCGTCCAATTATCCGCAAGCGATCCCTTGGATAAATCATGAAAACGAGGCACGTCTTCCGGGCGGAAGAAGAGACGGGGATGCTCCTTCGGCATCCGTTCGGCCAGTTCCCCGCGCGTGGGCTGCGGGCATGCCGCCGCGTCTTCGGCGATATCGAACGCGCGCACCTTGCTCCAGTCCGACAATGCGCCGTCCTTGCCGCGCGCGGCGTAACGCCAATGGTACCGGCCCGGATCGAAGGGTTTTGCGGGACAGTGCGCGGACCACGGCACGTCTTGCGCCTCGTAGGCGATTCTCCGGAATTGTTTGTCCCGCGCGACTTGCAGCCGGTAACCGGCTGCATCCTTGCAGGGCCGCCACACGAACCCCGGCGGATTCAGGTTCAGCGTCTGCCCGTCGGGCCTGTAACCCCACTCGTTTTCGACGGCGGGCGATTCATTCAGAAGGGGCGCGGCCACGGCCGCATACCCCGCCGATACAATGGCAATGACAAGGATGCGTCGCATGAAAGTCTCCTCGTGATCTTTGCCTAGGCATTGCGTCGGGATGCCGGCTTTATCCGTACAAGGCGTCCAGCGCGTCCTCGATAAAATTGTCCGTAATGGGCGCTTCGTCCACGACGCTGAAGAACATTTTTTCCCTATCAACGAAGGTCTTGAGCGTTTCCAGGCATTGCCGGACTTCTGTGCGCGTCACGCCGGGCACGCGGTAGCGGAGTCCGAGGCGATCCATCAAATCAACGGCCCATTTATGGCGGTTGTCCTGCAGGCGGGTCATGAGGAAAATGCCGAGTGCGACGAGATCGCCATGTACGAAGTGGCGGCGAGTCAAGTGTTCGATGTTGTAGGCGACGAGATGCTCGGAACCCTCCTCGGGGCGGCTTGTGCCAATCCGCGCGCAGAATTCGACTTCGCGCCGGTACAGGTCCACGATGGCGTCAATGCCGCGCGGGGTGACGTCGTGCACGTCGGCGGCTGCGCGATCGAGTTCCGCGAGGCAGTCGGCGGCCAGTTGGGCGACCTCCGCATCAAACGCTTCGCCGCGCCGGCGATGGGCGAGATCCCAATCGTGGAGCGCCGTGTGAATGCTGGCGATATCCGCCGCGCCGGCGCGGTTGAGTTCGGGCGGCGCCTGGCGGATGAGATCGTGGTCCACAATCACCTCGCGGGGAAAGATATCGCCCACGTACTTCACGGCCTTGTTCACGCGGACCGCGACCATATTGGTCAGCGGGGCATCCACGGACACGATCGTGGGCACGAGAATCATGCGGCAGCCGCGCTTCCACGCGAGGTATTTGGCCGTGTCGCAACAGGAGCCGCCGCCGAGACCCACGACGATGTCGCACGGCGGCAGCGTGCGTTCCAGGCTTTCGAGCGTGGCCATGTCCATGTCTTCGACGAAATGAAGATGGAACGGTTCCCAATCCACCTGTTTCCGGAACAGGCTCCAGGGAATTTCCATGGAGGCCACCAGGACGGTTCCGGGCAAGGTCTTCAATTTCCGGGCGGCGCCGGCGCCGGATTCTATCATCGGGGCAATGTACATGCGGGTTTCCCTTTGGATGGCGAATGAATGGAGCAGGGCGAAAAAACGCGGGGCGCCGCGATCGTTGGGCGGCGCCCCGTCCCAAACAACATTATTTGGCGGAACCCAGCTTCAGATATTCGCTCAACTCAAGATTCTGGAACGGCTGGGCGCTCGCGTCGGCCGCGCCTTCGGCATAGGCAAAATACAACATCAACTTGTTGGCATCGTAGACGACATTGAGCAGGTTTGATCCGGGCTTGGCGATTTTCCGGGCAATCGCCTGCATCTTTTCGGCGTTCAAGGTCCCGTAATTGGCCTCGATGCCGTCCGAACCTTCCCATGCGCCGCGTCCCTGATCGTCGAACACCACACCGGGCTTGATGTTCGGGCTGTTTCCGTCGTTCGGATCATTGTCGCCGACGACCACGAAATCAGCCGGATGCGCAAGGCTGGTATTGGCGAGAATCTTGGCCGCGGACTGCTGCCAGCGCCCATCGGCGACGACGTAGTGGTAATTCTTGATTCGGCGGGCGGCATGGATAATGTCAACCGCCTCATCGAGATTCTTCGCGTCGTAAAGAATCGCGCGGAAGAACGAGAAGAAAGGTTCGCCGCGCAGATCGTACGGTTCGGGCGCGTCGGCGCTTATTTCCGCCAGCGATAGGCCGAAAAGATTGAACCCCGTGTGCGCGCCCACCATGCCTGCAAACGTCACGTTCAGGTGCGGCGTGCCGTTTTGCGGGATGTACACGACGATGCACGGATAGTCCTGCAGGCGCGCGTCGAGCGGCCAGTCGAGGTCGCGGGCATGCAGCATGCCGCCGTCGGCTGTCGCGGATTTCCATGCGGCCACGGAAGCGCAGGAGTAATTTTGCAGGACCGGGATCATGTGCGCCCGGCGCAGCAGATTGGTCCAATACGTCGCGTCCGTGGTAGCCGTGGCGACGCTTTCGGCGATGCCTTGTATCTCGTCGGTCAGGCGTGAGTCAATATAGGGCGATACCTTGACCCACGCCTTGTCCAGTTCCGTGTTCGAAAACTTGACGGGATCCTTTTGCTGCGCATTGGCGATGAACGCCGGCAGGAACGCCCGGATTTCCTGTGTCATGAGTTGGCCGTACCGCCGCCCCATCTGGTACGGCGTGCCGTTCAACACGACGACCGGCGCGGAATAGATCCCTTGGCCGGCTTCGGTGCGATACCCCCGGTTTTCATAGAGTTGCGGCTTGTGATACGTGTTGGGCAGCACGTTGACCTGCGTCGTGAAGATGTACGGTTGCGTCGGAAGTGGACTGCGGTACTTGAGTTGAACGAAGAAGGCGGTCCACTGCACGATCGGTTCGGCGGGTCGCGCAACATAAACGCCCTGATCTATGCTCGAAAGTTTCGTTGGGAACCAAACCGGGCCAGTGACTCCGAGGCGGAAATCGCGGGCGTCGGGGTTGGTTCCTTGCCACATGTTCACCTCAAGCGGCGCCAGATCCGTCGTCACTCGTATGCTGCCGTCCTCTTCGACGGTCCACTTGATATCGGGCAGGTTGGAACCGTTCAACACGGAATTGTAGAACGTCAGCACGGCGGCGACTGCCTCGTCCCAATTCGCGCTGGCTGTCGGATCCGCGGGATCGAACTGCTCGAGGCTGTGGTGCGAATTTGGAATGTAATGGAGCATGTTCTTGCCGAGCATCTTGTGGAAGTAGAACTGCGAAGAATCCGGCAGGAAGAATTCATCGCCCGTCGAATTCAGGATCAATTTCGGCAGCGTCAGTCGGTGGCGGTAGCGATAGGGATCCACGATATTCAGCAGCGCCTGGCCCGACGGGGTGTAAAAGTTGTCGAAGAGGTCAAATTCGACGTATTCCGCGACGGCGCTCGAATACCCCTTCCAAATATAGGGATACTGATCGTATTCTTCCTGGTTGGGTTGAAGTCCGTAGGAACTGGAATAGGCCAGTTTCTGATGCTGCATTTGAAGTCCCATGTTCAACACGTCAATGACCATGGGGGCGATCGCCTTTACGCGGCGTTGATCCGGCGGCAGATGGGCGTCCGCGGCCGCCGTCAGCCATGTCGTCCAGCCGCGCTTCGATCCGCCCGTGACCACGAAGTTCTCAACGTTGACGGGCGGAGTCAGCCCCGCGCAGATGTCCTGAACCGCATCCATGCCGCGGAACGCGCTCTTGACCATCGGCAGGAGCAGCGGCCACGTCGTGTTGGGGTTGTTCGGTTCTGTTTTTGCGAATTTGTCGTAGGTGTACGCGATGATTGCGTCCTCGGTCCGGCTTCGGCCGGGTTCGTCCGCGAAGGTAATGGGTTCGTTGGGCACGGCCTCGAGGAGTGTGACTACCGTTCCCGTTGTGGTGGAGAGTTTGGTCAGGTTCGACAAATAGGGATCGTCCGAACTGATATTCGACACGTTGGGTGGATTCGTGGGCGAGTAGGAGCCGCCGGACACGACCAGCAACGATGTCGTGTTTCGGATGATTTTCGGGACCACAATGGTCATCCAGTGGCACCAGTACGTGCGTTCCACGCCGAGGTTGTCCGGCCATCTTGGCGTCAGGATTTCGGATGTATTGCGCCATTCCTGCGACCGCAGGGAGGCCACGTAGATGGTGCAATCCTGTTGATAGGCGGTGGAACCGGTCTGGACTTGGAAGTCATAGGCGGGATCGGGATTTGGCGCCGCAATATAACGGTCCAAGGCTGTTTCCAATTCACCTTCGCCTTCACCTTCGCCTTCGCCCTCGCCTTCGCCTTCACCCTCGCCTTCACCCTCGCCTTCGCCCTCGCCTTCGCCTTCACCCTCGCCTTCACCCTCGCCTTCGCCTTCGCCCTCGCCTTCGCCTTCACCCTCGCCTTCGCCTTCACCTTCACCTCCGAGCCCCACATTGATCATTTTCGTGACGGAACTCGTTCCAGCCAGCGAAATGACATCGAGTTGCACTGTATAGGCGCCTGCCGCCGTATAGACATGCTGGGGATCTTTCACGCGGCTTACGGGGCTGTCGTCGCCGAAATCCCATGTCCAGGAGACCACGGGCGAGGTGCCTTCCGCGGTCAAATCGCTGAATTGGATGACTTGCCCCACGACGGGCGCATCCGTATCCCACGACAGGCCGGCCTTGGGCGGCACGGGGGTCTTGGGCGGCGCCACGCGCAATTCCGTACACATCTTGAAGGGCGTGGATTCGCCGTTCAGCGCATAGGCGCTTTCATAAATCACCTGCACGAAGAAACCGGTCCACGCGGTTTGCGACCGGGCCGGTTCCGCCACGTAACGGTTCAGCGCGGTCTGCGGCAGTTCGCTCGACGACCAATTGGTGCTCAACCGGAAATCGCGGTTTGACGAGGTTGCCTTCCACAACAGGACTCTGTCGGGCTTGGTTTGCGTGACGACTTCGATGCGGGTGTTGTCGTCCGAAGCCGTCCATGAAAACGCCGGGCGATCCGTCTTGCCCGCGGCAATGGACTGGAACCATGGCGCCAGAAGCGGCGCGGCGGTCGTGTAGCCGCCCATGCCGTGGTTCGTGTTCGGCGCATAGGTGAGATAATTTTCACCGCCGAGTTGCTTGAAATAGTACTGGGCGCTGTCCGGCACGAAAAATTCGTCGCCCGTCGAGTTGATGATCAGTTTCGGCATCGTGAGCCGGTCGCGATACTGGAAGGGGTCCACGATCTTGAGCAACGCTTGACCCGCAACGGTGTTGAACCGCTCGAAGACGTGCAGGTCCACATAATCCTGGATGGCCGACGAGAAACCGCCGTAGACCGCGCGGTGGTGTTCCATTTGCACGGCCATGTTCAGCACGTCTATCACGATGGGCGCGATGGCCGTGACACGCGGATCCGCGGCGCCGGTCAGCCACGTGGTCCATCCGCGTTTCGACGCGCCCGTGACGACGAATTGGCGAATCAGCGGCTCGTTGCGGTTCAGCGGGTTGCGCAGGAGATCCTGAACGGCGTCCATCGCCCGGACCGCGCTCTTCGTCATGGGCAAAAGCGCCGGCCATGTCGCGTCCATCGTCCGCAAATACCGGTCGTAGGAAAACGCGATGATTTCGTCCTCGGTGCGTCCGGAGGTCGTGTACCGTTTGTCGGGATCGTTCGCGAAAATCAGCGGCTCGTTGGGCACCTGCTCGATCAGGGCGACGACGGTGTTCGCCTCCTTGGCGAATTGGGCCAACTGGATCACGTCGGAACCCGGAGAGCACTCGCCGCCGTTGCTGCCGCCCTCGATGAGCAGGAGCCCGATCCGGTTTGTCGTGCCGGCCGGCTTCAGGACGGTCATGCAATGTTGCCAAAGCGAGCGATTGACTTCGTAGTCCGATGGATCGGCCTTTTCGCCCTCCTCCTCGTCCGCGCCTTTCCGCCAGCGCTGTGAAGTCATCTCGAACGTGTGGACCATGACGTCTTGAATGACGGTGGGCTGGGATTCCTCGCGGAACGCGAAGTTGTCGTCATTCAAAGCGATGTAGTTGTCGAGCGGGCGGCTGGCAAACACATGGACCATCTGCTGCGTCTTGGCCTTCGCGCCGCCCAAGCCGGTTACTTCAAGCGTAACCGTGTATTGTCCCGGCGTCGTGTACATGTGGATCGGATCGCGCTGCGTCGAGGATTGTCCGTCGCCGAATGTCCACAACCATTGCGAAATCGGGAGATTTCCCTGCTTGGATTCATCGGTAAACTTGACAATCGAGGATGTCAACGCGCGCGGTTTGTCGGTGAAGAACGCGGCCACGAGCGGCGGCGGCTCGACGCGGATCGTCTGTCGAATCTCGTTTTCGCCATGGGCCGTGGTGACTTTCAGCGAAAGATCGTAGTCGCCCGGCTGGGCAAAGGTACACGATAATTCGGGCAGCACGCTGTCAAAGGTCTGGCCCTGCCCCTCCACGTGCCAGCGACGCTGTGAAATCGGCATGGAACCGGCCGTGGAAGCATCCAAGAATTGCATTGTCGTGCCGACAAGGGCCGGCGTGCCCGCCATGCCATCCTGCTGCGTGACAACCGTAATTTCGGCCACCGGGTATACGTAATCGCGGTCCTCGCGCGCCGTGAGCTTCGCAGCGTTTCCGATCAGGGGTTCCAGATTCTTTTGCGCCAACGCGCCTTGGAACGTGCACCGGAACGGGCCGCCCGCCGCGCCGGTCACGGTAACGCCGCCCTGTCCGATGGACGGCAGGGCTTCGAGGGCTTTCTGTACGGCGGTTCCGTCCCCGTTATAGGCGATGGCGGCCGTGGTGTGGCCGCGGAAGGTCAGGGTGAACGATCCGGCCGATGACGGTGAGACGAAGACCCGTTGAATCTCGTTTATTCCTTGAACAAATGCGGCTTTGGGCGGCACTTTCGCGCGGACCAAGACCTCGCGCGTTGCAGTGGCCGAGGCGCCCTTGCTGTTTGTAATCGTCAGTTTGACGTTGTAAAGGCCCGATTTCGCGAAGACATGTGACGGATTGCGTAGGGAACTCGTCGTGCCATCGCCGAAATCCCAAAGCCAGCTGGAAATGGCCGCAAGGCCCGAAGAAGACGTATCCGTGAAGAGCACGGGATCGCCCGCGAATACGGAATCGCTGGACACGGTGAAACGGGCGGCGGTTTGTGAATCGCCCGCTTGGACATAGGCCTCTTTGGTGGTGGTCGCAACGCGGCCCAAGGCCGTGCGCACGGTCAGCGACACATTGTACGATCCGGCGTTCGCATACACATGGGTGGGATGTTGGGCCGTGCTGGCGGAACCGTCCCCAAAATCCCACTCCCACCGGACAATCGAATCCGCCCTGGACACAAGAGCGAGTTGGGATTGGTCCGTGAATTGGATCTGTTGTCCCGGTTCCGGCGTGCGATTGTTCACCGTGAAATCGGGCTTGACGAGCAGATCGGCCGTCACGGTGACCTCGACCGCCGCCGCGCCCGCCGATTCAACAAGCAGGGTTCCGGCGTTGGCGCCCAGCGACATGAGCGCGGGATTCAGGCGTACCGGAATAATCAACTCGTCCGACGGAGTCCGTAGGATGCACCCGTCGCCCGTCGATCGGCAGGCCCCGGCCACAATCCACGGCTCGATGGGCGTGACAACCAGGGGGGACATGGGGCGCGTCGTCGCATTGATGCGCACGGAAAAAGATAGAGGAAGAGTTTGTGTGCCGAAGTCCAGATGGGTCGGGCTTACACGGAGTTGAATGCCGATGTCATAGATCAGCCATGGGCATCCGGTCAATCCGATGCATAGCATTGCCAGAAGCGCCATTCGGGCCGGGGCGCCCCCCCGCCATCTTATTACACCATTCCGGAAGCCAGCCATGAAATTCACTCCTCGTTGCCGATGCACCGTCCCACACTCCACCCCGCCAGCAGGCAAAGTCCGGAAAAACCAGACACCTCCCGGGGTGTAGTTCAAAACACTTTCTTACCGTAAAACAATCATGCCAGTTTCCGCGTTCCGTGTCAACAGATGATTGGCCCGATTTCCGAAAAAAAGATAAGGCACGAATTTGACGCCGCAGCCGGTTTTGCGACCGAAGGCATGCCGCGCGTTGACGTTACGGAGGCGCGCCGGCAAGATGCGCTCTTTCAGCAGGATGTCCGGTCATTCTCTGGCGGCCGCGGCTTGCATAATGGCATCGCAAATCGCGTTGACCGCTTGCAGGGAGGGAAAATAGTGGATGTGTTCGGCGCGGAGGTCGGGTGCGCTGTTTGGGTCTCCTTCCTCGCCATACAACACAATGGGCAGCGACTCGAACGACTTGTTCGCGCGGATCAACCGGCAAACGTCCAATCCTTCCATATCCGGCAACGTGCGGCTTACGAGGAGTCCGATGGGATTGAGCATTTGCAACCGGAAAATGCCGTCCACCGTCGAATTGGCGGTAATGACTTCACACCCGCGCGCGTCGAAGGCTCTCCATAGAAGGCCACGATTGGCATGGCTTTGATCGATCACCAGAACGCGCGGGCGATCAGAGACCAGCCCGTCCGCGGTAGTCCGCTTACATGTGATGAAAAAGGCAATCTCGCTTCCAACGTGGGCTTGCTCTTCGGCGAATTCGCATCCCAGAAATTTGGAGGAAGCGTTTGTATCCATGCGCCGTACGATGGTTTCGACATCCTGCAGCGGGCCGCATCCCGGCAGGATAAACGAAAGTTTCAGGCGCGCATCTTTTTCGAAAGTCATGTCGCTGGCAATGCGGCATCCGCCCACGCTGATATCGCGAATCTCCCCGTTACCCGTCCGGCCGTCTTCCCCGACGAACGTGCAGGGGATGTTCGTCTCGACCCGTTGATGACGCCGGAAACCGACCGAGTGAACCTCGTCCGGCCATGCAATGCGGCACCAACTATCCGACTCGAAATTACTCCAGTCAATTACGGTGGAGGCGAATCCGCACGCGGCGCCCTCACGCACGAACCGAACCACGCAGGTCAAGCCCTCCGCCAGAGGCAGAAACCGGTCACGCATACGGGGCCGTTCCAGAAAAATGTACGATTTGGTTTTCCATCCCAGGATGTTCGTTCGTATGCTTGGAGCCGCGCCCGGTTGCAATCCCGGTTGAAACAGTGCCGTGCTCCCCACTTGCAGAAACTCCGAAAGGTCATTCTCGTTTGCCATTTAAGTTTCCTTCCCAAACATTGGATGGTTATGCCGGAAGAGTCGAAAGCCCCGAATCGTTTCCCCTTTTGCCGGCGCGATGCGCATGCTCGCTGTCGCTTGGACCGTTCACTTTTCCTCCGCTACAAAATCCCGGAATTGATTTTCGCAGTAGTCTAACGCGAACCGCAGAATGTGTCAATAGTTTTCTCCCAAACGACAGAAAAAATCAAATCGCGAACAAGTGGAATGTGGCGATCCTTGGGAAGTTGGTCTGGTTTGGAAAAAAGGTCCCGGGGCCATGCAGTACTCAAGTCGTGTATTCATTGTTTTGTTCCGTCTTGCCTCAATAGGGTAGAATTTTGGCGCTCGCAAATGGCCTAGATCAGGAGAATGTGGTGTCGTTGTTGCGCACGGTTGCAGCCCATGAGCGGATTCCCCCGGTTCGCGGGCTGGTTTTGTCGGAGAACAGCCGGAACCAGCCGATTGATCTCGTGGATATTCGCCGGTGGCTCCGCGTCAATCATGACCTTTTCAAAATGGAGAAGGTGGACCTTCTTTTTCACCGTGCGCGCAAACCTATCCTTTCTGCTGTGTTCGATTTGGCCGTCCAGTTGGATATTCGCATTTCCCTGCGAACCAATGTTTCTTTTTCGCCCTCGGAGTTGGGGTCCCTGCGCGATTATCCTTTTTTGGACGTGTTTTTGACCCCGGATTCGCCGGATTCGCCGTACCTTGCGGCATGGTTCGACGCGTGCCGCGAGGCGGATTTGAAGGCGCGCCTTCAACTCCATGCGCCGTTTTCCGGATCATTCGACGTTCAGGCCGTGGCGGATCGCGTTGCCGCCGAAAGCGTGACCGTGGTCAATATCGCCTTGTCGGATCCCTTTGTGAAGCGTCCGCCCTGCACGACGGCCACGGAGGCCATGAATACCATTCGCGTCATGAATGCGCTGGCGCGGACGCTGGCGGATCGCGACATCGAAACCAATCTTGTGGGACTGCCTTTCTGTCACGTCGAACCGGACAATCTGGTCCGCGCGGCCAATACCCAGCAATTTCTGCTGGATCATCAGCAATATGCCAGACCCGCGCATGAATTTGCGGCAAAAGTTTTTCTGTGCCGTCCAAACGCGATCGGCAAGGCCGTCATGATCCTTTTGGGCCGCGACACCATGACGACCGGATACGTGGACAACAAGTTGTTGCCGTGGATTGTCGAAGGGCCGTACCGTCACATGGTCTTGCTGGCGCTGCGGAAATTGACGCGACCGCTGCGTGCGGTTCGCGGCAAGCCGAAACCGCTGCCCGACAATGAAACGGCCTGTCTGCGGGAAATCGAACGCATACGGCAGAAAGCGGAGAAAAACATGGATCCGGCGTGCCGGCCTTGCCGGTTTCGGCGCATTTGCGATCACCGGTCGCCGGTCTTTGCGCGCATGGCGCCGTCTGTTCCGGTCAAGACGCAGGCGGGCGATGTCGTGCCCGCGCCCATGGCATTTGCCGCGATCCAGCCCAAATATTACGATGCGGTGGACGCCCCCCGCCTGGCCTTCGACGCACGGTATCTTGCCCTTGCGAAAGAAGCGCATGACCTTGTCATGAAACAGAGTCCAACGCGCGAAATAGACTCCGGCGATTACGAAGTCGAGGGCCAATGGACGCATCACATGCCCGGCGGCAACCGCTGGCACGCGTTCACCAACACCGAGAAACTGAGTACGATTCTTGCCCGCGTCACGCCCCCGGTCACGCTGTCGTACACCTTGGGCGGCGGTATTGCCGAATTCGCGGGGTTCAGTTTCGGGCGGCACAGCAAGGTTTTGTGCCCAATGGAATCCTATTCGCACAAACTGGTGCTGCATGTGGATGCCAAAGGCCGCTATGTGCTGCTGCGTGACGATGTGCCGGTGCGCCCGGCGGAATTCGAGGGGATGCCGTATGCCCCGCCGCGCTTGGCGGGCATGCTTGAGCCTCGCATTTCCCTGTGGAACATAGACAGTTCGATTGTGACCCAGACGGTGCTGGTATGGGAGGGCGATCCCGCCGCCGCGAAAGAGGCGGCGCGCGTCAAGTATTCGGTGGTCATTGTCAGCACGCGCTATGCCCGGCGTCTGCAGGCGGTTCTCCTCTCCATTGTCCATCAACAGAATGTGGACCTTTCGCGACTTGAAGTCGTCATTGGCTATGTGCCGGGCATTGACGCCACGGACGATCTGATCGAAAGCATGCGGCTGGTCCATCCCCAATTGCGCATTGTGCGATCCCCCTTCGATCCGGCCTATGCCCTTTCCAAGGGTTTTCTTATCAATGAATCGGTCCGCGCGGCTTCCGGCGAGTGGATTATCCTGTTGGATTCCGACATCCTCTTCGCGCCCAACTGGTTCGCAGAGATGGACAAGGTGGCCGCGGACGCTTCGTTTATCGCGCCCGACGGGCGCAAGATGCTGACAGCCGACACAACCGCACGCATCCTGTTGGGAGAAATCGAGCCGTGGCGCGACTGGGACGTCCTGCTGGCGGGGGCGGGTGAATTCCGGCTGCGCGAGGCGGACGGCGTTCCCATCGGGTTCTGCCAATGCGTCCGAAAAGAATGCTTGGACAAGGTAAAATACGTGGAACTGAACCATTTCGAGGGCGCCGACTGGTTGTTCGGCTTCAATATGCGCAAGGAATTTGGCGACGAAGTCCGCCTGGCCGGCATTCCCGTGCTACATCTCGATCACGGCGGCAGCCAATGGTACGGCACGCGCAAACACCGGTAAGATTGCGGGAAAAGGGAAGGTTGCGGCGGGACGGGCCTTGAAGGAACGGAAACGGGAGATCGTCATGAAAAGGAAGTGGCTGTATTTCATGTTCTTTGCGCTCGATGCCGTTCTGATGGCATGCATGGGGCTGGCGGCCTTTATTTATTATCTGGCCTATTCGCGCGTGCCCAATCATACCCTGTCCGTCGTTCATCGTTCGCTCACGGCCCCGGTGTCGGTCATACGGGACGATTGGGGCGTTCCCCACATCAAGGCCGACACGGAGACCGACGCCTATTTTGTGCTCGGATATGTCATGGCGCAGGACCGCCTGTTTCAGATGGAACTTGTTCTTCGTTTGGCCGGCGGCGAGTTGGCTGAAATATTGGGTCCCCCGGCCGTTCCCATAGACAAACTGGCGCGGACCTTTCAATTGCGCGCCCACGCCGCGAAATATCTCAAGGCCCGGGCGGAAGAGCGGCCCGAAATAAAGGCGGCCGCCGACGCCTTCGTCGCGGGGATCAATCACCGGGTGGATCGGGAAGCATTACCCTTCGAGTTTGCCGTTTTGCGAATTCCCAAACGGCATTACACGCCCGAGGATTGCCTTACCGTGGCGGCCATATTGCCCATCAGTTTCGCGGAGGGGCTGAGAAGCGATCCGCTGTATTCGCTGATCGAAGAGCGTTTTCGCCAATTAGGCATCCAGCGGAATGTTCAGGATCTGTTTCCCGGTTATTCAAAAGAAACTCCGATCACCGTCATGGAAACCATCGGGGAGGCAGAAGCCTTTCTCGCGGCGAAACAACCGCAAGCCCGTGGCGCGGCGGACGCAGCGGGCGGCGAGGCGCTGCGCGCATTCCTCGATTCCGCGGCTACACTGTCGAGGTTGTTCGGCCCCTCGCTGGGGAGCAATTCGTGGGTGCTGGGCCCCTCGCGCACGGAGTCGGGCAAGCCGATTCTAGCCAACGATCCCCACATCGCGCTTACCAATCCGGGCGTCTGGTACGAGGCGCATCTGATCTACGGCGAAATCAACACCTACGGGTATTTTCTACCCCTGATCCCTTTCGCGCTGATCGGCCACAACGGCGACTACGCATGGGCGCTGACCATGTTCGAAAACGACGATGTGGACCTCTATCGCGAAACCTTCGACCCCAATGATCCGGGCAAGGTCATGTATAAAGGCCAATGGACCGATGTCCGCACAACGACGGAAACCATCAGGGTCCGGTTCGGGCGCGATCAGACGATTGACGTGCGAAACACGCCGCACGGACCCATTATCACCGATCTGTTCCGAACCCTACACAAGTACGAGGGACCGGATATCGCATTGTCTTGGGTTTGGCAGCATACACAGTACACCGACATGGAAGCCCTGTACGACATGAACCACGCCCGGACTATGGAACAGTTCGGCGCGGCGCTCGCCAAGATCACCTCGCCGGGACTCAATGTCTCCTACGCCGACCGCGCGGGAAACATCGCGTGGTGGGCGGCCGGCCTTCTTCCCATACGACCCCGGCATGTCAACCCCAAGTGTTTGCTGGACGGGGCTTCCGGCGACGACGATATTCTCGGTTATGTGCCCTTCGATGCGAATCCACACCTGATCAACCCGCCGTCCGGATGCATCGTCTCCGCCAACAACAAATCCACCGTGAAGCCCGTCGGGCCCATCCAGGACCTTGAGGGATATTGGCAGCCCACCGATCGCGCCGGACGTATCGAGCAACTGCTCGACGCCCGTGAAAAATGGAACCTCAACGATCTGCGCGCCGTCCAACTGGACGACGTGGCCTACAACGGCCCCCGCATGGTGGGGGCGATCGCGAATGCGTTGAAGCCCGTTGCGGATCGTCTCAATCCCTTACAGCGCCAGGCGCTCGAACTATTGAACTCTTGGGATTTTGGGCACGACAAGGGATCGGCGGGCGCCGCGCTGTTCCAGGTGCTGTGCGACGAACTCCTCGACCGGATCCTTTCGGATGAACTGGGCGCCGATTATCTCGGCGTCTTTTTCATGTGCGCCGATCATTGGAATTTTTTCAAGTACGTTCTTGAAAACCCCGAATCGCCCTATTGGGACAATTGCACCACGTCCCAGGTCGAAACGCGAACGGACATCGTGTTGAATGCGCTGGAAGCCGCTGTGGGAAAACTTGCGCGCCTGCTTGGGCCGGATATGGCCCAGTGGACTTGGGGCGCCATTCATGTCATGGAGTTCAAGCATCCCTTTGGTTATCTTCCGCTGTTGGGGCGGATCTTCAATATCGGGCCGTTTCCGGCCGCCGGCGGAAGCCATTTGGTGAATAACATGCTGTATTCGCGGGGGAAATGGCCGTACAAGGTCGTGGCGGGTCCCTCGACGCGGCGGCTTATTGATTTTGCCGATCCGGCCCATTCCCTGACGGTCCTTCCCACGGGAAACGGCGGTAATTTCATGGGATTGAACTACGATGATCAGGCTGCGTTGTTCATGGCGGGCCAGTACCGGGAACCGCATTTTCTCATGGAGGAAATAAAGAAACACATGGCCAGCGCTATGATATTCCTGCCGGGCGATTCCGCGGGGAATATCATCCCGCGGGAAAAACAGATCGAGGCCCCCGCCGGTACGGATTTGGGCGAATCGTAAGGCCGCGCGCGCCTATGGATGGTCGTCTTCGGCGGAAAGCGGGGGAGGAGCCGCCATTTCAACGGTGCTGGCGGACACGCGGCGTTCGACGGGCGCGGACGGCTGAAATACGACGGTGTAGGTTATCCAGCCCAACAGCACCACGGAGGCGACCACGGCCCACGTCATGACCTCCTGAACCCAGTCCGGAATCCGGAATTCGCCGCCGTCCGGGCGACTCAAAAAACGGTTGCCGCAAACCGGGCGCAGGCAGGCGCGATAACTGTCCACGTAGCGTTCGGCGTTGAGTTCCAGGAACTCGCAATAACTTCGAATGAATCCGATGGCGTAACAGGCCGCGGGCAGGCCGCGCATGTCGCCGCGTTCCATCGCGGCGAGATACGGCGCGGGCACGCGCGTCCGTCGAAACGCCTCATACAAGCTCAACCCCAACTTCTCGCGCTTTTCGCGCAGCTCGTGGCCCGGAAAAGAAGTCTCTTTCATGGTTCCCTGTCCCCGGGAGCATAGTCCACGAGAATTTCGCGGGCCTTGCTCCCCAAATGTGGTCCCACAATGCCTTTCAGTTCCATCATGTCAATCAAACGAGCGGCTCTAGTATACCCCACCCGGAGCCTCCGTTGCACCATTGAAATCGAGGCCTGTCCCGTTTCCAGAACGACCCGCACCGCCTCGTCGAAAAGTTCGTCCGCCTCCGCGTTCAGTTCCTCCTCGAGTTCTTCCCGGCTTTTGCCGAAATTCTCGATTTCGTCGCGGTATTGCGGCGGGGCCTGCGTCTTCAGGTATCCCACCAGCGAGTTCATTTCATGGTCGCTGACAAACGCGCCCTGGATGCGCACCGGCACGGAACGTCCCGCGGGCAGATACAACATGTCGCCGTTTCCGATCAGACGCTCGGCGCCAATCTCGTCGAGAATGCACCGCGAATCCGTGCGCGAAGACACTTGGAACGAGATGCGCACCGGGAAATTCGCCTTGATCACGCCGGTCAGCACGTTCACCGACGGGCGCTGTGTCGCGATGATCAGGTGAATGCCGACCGCCCGCGCCAGTTGCGCAAGGCGCATGATGGCGTCTTCGACTTCCGCCCGCGCCAGCATCATCAGGTCCGCCAATTCGTCAATCACGCATACGATGTAGGGCAGTTTCCGAACCAGATTGACCGACTCGCCCGCGGCGTTGCCTTCCTCGTCGGGCATTTCGATTTCGCCGTTCTCGACACTCTCATTATAGACCTCGATGTTGCGCACGCGTAGTTGCGCGAACAGGCGGTATCGTTCCTCCATTTCCGTAATCAGCCAGTTCAGCGCGGTGGCGGCCTTCTTCGGCTCGGTCACCACGGGCGTGATGAGATGCGGAATGTCGTTGAAGATCGAAAACTCGACCATCTTCGGATCAATCAGCATCAATTGCACTTCCTCGGGCGTCTTCATGAACAACAGGCTCGCCAGGATGGACTTCACGCAGACGGTCTTTCCCTTGCCGGTGGCGCCCGCGATCAGCAGATGCGGCATGACGGCCAGATCGGTCGCGATTACATCGCCCGCGATATCTTTCCCCAGCGCAAGCACCAGCGGGCCTTTTGTCTTGCGGTATGTCTTCGATTGGAGCAGTTCGCGCAGCACGACCGGTTCGCGATCGATGTTGGGCAATTCGATGCCGACACGCCCCTTGCCCGGAATCGGCGCTTCGACGCGCACCCCGTCCGCTTTCAAGGCCAGCGCGAGATCGTCCGCGAGCGACGTGAACCGGTTCACTTTGATTCCGGGCGCGGGTTCGAGTTCGAATCGCGTGATTGTCGGTCCGCGGGTGATGTCGGTCACACGCGCTTCAATGCCGAACGTCTCAAGGGTGCGTTCGAGCAACAAACTCGTCTGGTGCAGCGATTCCGTCAGCAATTCGGGGGAACGGGGCGGGGGCGCCAGTTCAAGCAGATCAAGGCTGGGTTTCTTGTAATGGCGCGGATAGACGTAGTCCGGCGGCAACTCGTCGAGTTCCGCATTCTTGCGGCGGGGCATCGGACGGGCGGCGCGCGGCTTGTAGACGGGCGTGGCCGCCCCATTCGTGCCCATGGCCGCCGGTTCGTCCCTCTTGACTTCCTCCGGGGCGGGCAACGATATCCGGGTTGTTTCCGGCGGCGCTGTATCCGTCTCAACCGGCTCCGAAACGGCATGAAACGGGATTTCTTCCTGGACGATCTCGACGGGCGGAGGGGCCGTCCGGATGCGGATGCGCGCCGGAGCGCGCTCCGGGCGTTCCTGAACGGCCGGCGTTTCTTCGCGCGTGAAAGCGGCGTCCATTTGGGCGGTCATGGGAACGGACTCGGCCACATCGGACGGCGGATCCGGCTCGTGAAACACGCCGTGAATTCCGCGAAGCGGTTTTTCATCGCGTTTGCGCCGCAGGGCTGCGGCTTCCGCGTGGCGTTGCCAGGCACGGCCCAAAAGGCTGTACAGCGCGTTGCTTGCCCGGATGATTTGCACGGCGATGAAATAGAACCACGCCGCCACGCGCACGAACAGAAACTCCGTTGCCAGAAGGATGCCCACAATGCCCAGCGTGGCCGCGATGACATCCGAACCGATCCGGCCGAATGTGGGCAGGAGCAAACGGCCCACATACGCGCCTATCACCCCGCCCGGGAGACCCTCCAGCGCGCTTGAAAACAGGTGAATATGCAGAAGACCGGCCGCCGAACCCGACAGCAGCAGCAATCCGGCCAGTCGAAGCGCAAGCCGGTCGAGCGGACGATGCCAGATCAGCATCATCGCCCATACCCCGGTCATGATATACAATACATGCGCCGCATGGCCCAGCAATACCGACAAAAATCCGGCCGTGTAAGCCCCCGGACGTCCGCACAAATTGAACGCCGCGCCCAAATCGTCCAAGGGAACCGTACCTTGGTAATGAATCGAAGCCAGCGCGAAAAACAAAAAGCAGGTCACTGCCAACAAAGAAATTCCGAGGATCTCGCATGCCCGATCCCGCGGAAATTTCGCCGGTACGCTCATATTCCTAAACCCCAACATATCAACCATCCGCCGAACGCCTCGCATCCTAACACAAAAGCACGCAAAATGCAACAAAATATTGTGGTTGTCTAGGATTGATCCACTACCTGTTGTGCGCATTTCAAATATATTTCGTAATTTTATTATATTGCGCAGAAAAAGAGAGGGGGTTTTTACAAACATGATTTGCGGCACCAGGATGATTGTGATAAGGTGACGGCATTCCAAACGCAAGGAGTATCTTGAAATGAAAACGCCGTTTTCTGTGGCAATCGAACCCGATTGGCGCGGGTTGCTCGATGCCATTCTGCGCACGGGCCGGCCGAAGCGTGTGCATTTCATCGAATTGTTTCTGGATCCGGAGGTGTCCGAGGCGCTTGCGTCCCGTTATGGCATTCTTGACGACTTGAATCCGTCGGACCCCTATTACACGGAGAAGCGCGAGGTGGCCATCCAGTCGTTCCTTGGCTACGATTATGTCCGGTGCAGTCTTCGCGGAATGGATATGCCGCTCAACTATTCAAATACAAAAGATACGGCCGATCTCGCGCGGCGCGACGGACGCCAATACGTGGACGAACACAAAGGCCCCGTGACGACGTGGGAGGAATTCGAGCGGTATCCATGGCCCGATCCCGAGGCGGCGAGTTCGCGATCGCTCGAATGGTATGAGGCGCATTTGCCGGAAAACATGTGCGTGATCGGCAGCGGCGGTTTTGCTCATTTCGCCGAATACATCACATGGCTCATGGGATACGAAACGCTGTGCTTCGCGCTGTGCGAGCAGCGGGACCTTGTCGAGGCGATTGCGCGGCGCTTGGTTGATTCGTACCGGATCTTTTTGAAGCGCCTGCTCGCATTCGACCGCGTGAAGATCGTGTGGGGCAGCGACGACATGGGTTACCGCGGCGGGCCGTTGATCGGTCCGGACGACTTGCGCGCATTCGTGTTGCCCGGCCACAAACTGATGGCGGAGATGTCGCATGCCGCCGGGCGGCCGTATCTGCTGCACGCGTGCGGGAACCTGAGTCTCATCATGGACGACCTGCTGGACGATGTGCGCATTGACGGGAAACATTCCTTCGAGGACACCATCGAACGCGTGACGGACGCAAAAGACACCTACGGCCGCCGCATCGCGCTGCTCGGCGGGATTGACGTGGATTTTCTGTGCCGCGCGTCCGAATCGGACGTGCGCCGCCGCGTGCGCGAGACGCTCGAAAAGTGCATGCCCGGCGGCGGATATGTCCTTGGCACCGGCAACAGCGTCGCCAATTACATTCCCCTCGACAACTACCTTGCCATGCTCGACGAAGGCCGGAAGTTCTCGGTGTAGGGCGCCGCGCGGTCAACAGGATGAAAAAGCCCGGAGAGTCACCCATGGTTGCGGGCAAGACACGCCGATGATAGAAACGTTTCTCGACGATTTGAATCCCGCTCAACGGGAAGCGGTGCTCCACACCGAGGGGCCGTTGCTGGTGTTGGCCGGGGCGGGCAGCGGAAAGACGCGGGTGATCACGCGGCGCATAGCACACATTGTGGCGCGCAAACTTGCCAAGCCGTCGCACATCCTCGCCGTGACCTTCACAAACAAGGCCGCGGAGGAAATGCGCGATCGCGTCGGGGAACTCGTCGGCGCGAAAACGGCCCAAGACATCATGCTGACGACATTTCATGCGTTCTGTGTGCGCGTGCTTCGTGCGCATATCCATCGCATCGGATACCGCAAGGATTTTTCCATCTGTGGCGAGGGCGACGCACGGACGCTCGTGCGGCGCATTCTCGGCGATCTCGACGGAGTTCGCGAGACGTTCAGTCCGCAGCGCTTGCAATCCGCCATCAGTCTTCACAAAAACGGCTGCGACAGACCGCCGCCTTTTCCCGTGGACGACAAGATTCCGGCTGACACGGAAGCGAAATACAAGGCATGGCTGCCGGAATTCATCGGGCGCTATCAATCCGCGCTACGCGCCGCGAACAGCCTCGATTTCGACGACCTGCTGGCGTTGACGCTTGAATTGTGGCGCAAGGAGCCCGATCTTCTCGCGAAATTTCAGCAGCACTACCGTTACGTGCTGGTGGATGAATATCAGGACACGAACCGAATCCAGTACGATTTGTTGCGCGCGATTGCCGAACCCCGCCGCAATCTCTGCGTCGTCGGCGACGACGATCAATCCATCTACGGCTGGCGCGGCGCGGAGCCGGCCCACATCCTCGCGTTCGACCGCGACTACCCGGACGCGCGCGTGATCACGCTCGACCAAAACTACCGATCGACGGAAACGATCCTGTCGGCGGCCAATGCCGTCATTGCGAACAACGCCGAGCGGCGCGCCAAGAATCTTTGGAGCACGCTTGGCGCGGGGCGGCCCATCGAATGGATCGTGGCGGGCGACGAGGAACACGAGGCAAGGGCCATTATGCAATGGCTGACGCACATCCAAAAGAAAACGGATGCCGCGTGCGGCGATTTCGCCGTCTTGTACCGGTCAAACCTCCAGTCGCGTCCCATCGAAATGGCCCTGCGGCAGGCGGGAATACCCTATGTCGTCGTCGGGGGACAGGAATTTTTTGAACGGGCCGAGGTCAAGGACATTCTGGCCTATCTGAAACTCGCCGCAAACCCCCGCAATGAAACCGCGTTTCTGCGCGTGGTCAATGTGCCGCGACGCGGCATCGGCGACGCGGCGCTGCACCGCATTCACGATCTATGCGGGAACGGATCGCTTTCCATCTGGGACGCATCGCTTCAGGCCGTGCGCCGGGGACTTGTCGAAAAAAACGCCGCCGCAGGTCTGGAAAGTTTTCACCGTATCATTGAAACGTTTCGGAAGCGATTCCGGCAGCCGGACGCGCCTTTGCGCGCCATTGCCGAAGACCTTCTCGATGCGATCGCCTATCGCGCCGAGATTGGCCGGACCTCCAGGACGCCGCAGCAATTCGAACAACGCTGGGGCAATGCCGAGGCCGTGCTTCGCGCCATCGAAATCCATGAACAATCGGCGAAAGCGCCGTCTCTCGCCGGGTTTCTCGACGAGAATGCGCTGGACGGCGACGACGACCGCCAAAGCAGGGAAAAGCGGCGTGAAGACGCCGTTACGTTGATGACCATCCACAGCGCCAAGGGCCTTGAATTCCCGTTCGTGTTCATCGCCGGTTGCGAGGAGGGGCTTATCCCGCACGACCGATCGTTGCGCGAAAACGGGATCGAGGAGGAACGCCGCCTTTTTTATGTGGCGCTGACGCGCGCGAAACGCCATGTCACCGTGTTCGAGGCCCTTGCGCGCAACCGTTTTGGCCGCATCTGCATGACGAAAACCAGCCGGTTTCTTGGGGAGATTCCCTCGGAACTCGTGCGCAGACGTGTCCTGGCCGCCCGCGAAATGGTCGAATCGGCCATGACGCCAATGAAAACAAAACCGCGAAGGAAACGCCGTCCGCGACCACTCGCATGAATGCGTGGATGCGGCGTTTTTTGAATCAATCCGGCCGGACATGCTATAGTCGTGACGGTGCCGTAGTGCGTCTATTACGGCCTATAACTGGTGCGGAATCGGCAGTGCCGACAATCCCAAGGAGTACACGAACATGCCATTAGTTCCCATGCGTCAAATTCTGGATGAGGCCGCGAAGGGCGGATACGGTGTAGGCGCCTTCAACGTCAACAACATGGAGCAGATCCAGGCCATCATGCAGGCGGCCCACGACACAAAAAGCCCGGTAATCATCCAGGCTAGCCGCGGAGCGCTCAAATACAGCAAAATGATTTACCTGCGCAACCTGATCAAGGCCGCCGAGGAGGAATTTCCGGAAATTCCATTGGCGATGCACCTCGATCACGGCAACAGCGTCGAGACCTGTGAAAAGGCCATCGAACTCGGATTCACATCGGTCATGATTGACGGATCGCTCGCCGAAGACGGGAAGACTCCCAACACGTATGAGGCCAATGTGGCCATCACGAAAAAGGTCGTCGAGATGGCCCATCCGCTCGGCGTGACGGTCGAGGGCGAACTCGGCTGCCTGGGCGGCATCGAGGACGGGCACGGCGCGGGATTGAGCGTGGACGAAGTCAACGCCCATCTGACGGATCCGGCGCAGGCCGAAGAATTCGTCGCGGCGACGGGCGTTGATGCGCTGGCCGTCGCCATCGGCACCAGCCACGGCGCGTACAAGTCCGGCCGCAAGGATCCCGTCACGGGCAAAATGCTCCCGCCGATGCTTGCCATGGAGCGCATCCATCAAATCCACGCCCGCATGCCAAACTGCCACATGGTCATGCACGGATCGAGTTCGGTGCCACAGGAACTGGTGGACATTATCAACCAGTACGGCGGCAAAATGCCCGGTACTTTCGGCATCCCCATTGAGCAGATTCAGGATGGCATCAAGCACGGTGTGCGCAAGATCAACGTGGATACGGACAGCCGTCTTGCGATGACCGGCGCCGTTCGCAAGCTATTGGCCGAGAAGCCGGAGAAATTCGATCCGCGCGATTGGCTTGGACCTGCCCGCGAAGCGGCTTATCAAGTCTATGTGGCGCGCATGAAAGCGTTCGGCCAAGCCGGTCATGCGGGCGATTACGTCCCCATGACCCTCGACGACATGAAGAAGGTCTATGCCGCCGCCAAATAAGCGGAAAACATTCCGTTGTAAATGCCATTGCAGGAAATCCCGGCCGGGATTTCCTGCAATGTGTTGTGAATGGGGGGATTTACTTGTTCTGGGCCGGGGCGTTGGCGGGCGGATTAGGTATGATGGCCGTTCCCGGATCGGCCCGTTTTTCCGTGGTTTCCGCCGGTATGACTTCGAGCAATTCGACTTCGTAGATCAGCATTTTTCCCGGCGGGATATTCGGGCGTCCGGCATCTTTGTATGCGAGTTCGGACGGGATGAACAACTGCCACTTGTCCCCCTCTTTCATGAGTTGCAGGGCCTCGGTCCAGCCGGCGATTACCCGGCCAACCTGAAATTCGCCCGGCATGCCCCGCTTTTCCGTGCTGTCGAATTCGGCGCCGTCCGGCAGGGTGCCGCGGTAATTCACTTTCACGGTATCCGCGGCCGTGGGCGATTTCCCATGGCCCGATGCGAGAACTTTGTACTGCAGTCCGCTCGGCAGGCTGACAACGCCCTCTTTTTTCGCGTTTTCTTCCAAAAACGCGGTCTGTTCGGCCTTGTTTTCCTCGATTTGACGCTTTTGTTCTTCCTGGCGCTTCAGCATCATGCTCTGTTGGAACGATATCATGATCTGTTTCATCTCGTCGTCGGACATTAGCGTCTCTTTGCCATCCATGGCGTCTTGCAGTCCTTGAATGAGGTTTGGCAGGTCAATGTCCACTTTGGCCTTTTTCAGTCCGGCGCCCCATTGCGCCCCAAGGCTGTAACTCACTTTTTGAATTTCGCTCATCGCGCTGACGGCCGCGGCCTTTTCAGAGGTTTGCGTCTGATCCGGCGCGGGGGATTCCGCGGGCTTTTCATCCGCGGCGAAAATCGGTCCCATGGCCAACATCACCAACATGGCGCACAACAATGTCTTTGTCATTTCCGGTTCCTTTCCTTGTGGCAACCGGTAGTGTACGTCCGGCGGGTTGGGTTGAGCAAATGGCCCCGCTTGCATGCCCCGCATGCTTGGATCGCGATGGAAGCCCGTTTTTATGATTTTTCCTGAAAATTGTTGGGTTATTGCATTTTTTCCCAGGGTGTATTATCGTAATACCCGGATACAGTGAACGGGTGAAGTGCATGTCGGCGGGCCGGTGATTGACGCCGCGCGATCGAGGAGGCAATGCCATGAACCCGATGGAACTGGCCGGATTGGCCACGCGGTTTCTGGATGCGTGGAATTCGCAGGTGGTGGAGCGTGTGGTGGCGTGTTACACCGAAGACGTCCGGTATCGCGATCCGTATCTGCGCGAAGTCATCGTGGGGTCCGATGCGCTCCGGCGTTACCTCCGGAAACTGTTTTCCATGTGGGCGATGCACTGGACGCTTCTGGACGGCTATCCCCTTGCGGGGCGGGAGGGCGCCGCGATTCTCTGGCATGCGACGTTCCGTTACATGGAAGGAACCGAGGCGGTTGATGCCGACGGCATGGATCTGGTGTTGCTGCGGGACGGCAAGATTTCACGAAACGACGTCTTCTTCGACCGGACCGTCCTTCTCCAGTTGAGACCACCGGAGGAACGATAGCAACGGCTCCTGCACGGCTACTGTGCGATCGGCGTTGCCCGCTTCAAGGGGATGTGGCCCAGATCCACGGCATCGCCGGGGGGCAGCCTCACTTCCGCAAGGTCCGCCGAAGCGCCGTCCTGTGTTTTTATACGAATCGCGTAGATGCCCGCGGGCACGGCGCCGAAGCGGACACGCCCGGCGGCGTCGGATGTTTCGCGCGCCGGCCACCAGGGGCCTTGCCGGGGATGCAGCATCATGATGTCAACGGTTGTGCCGGGCGCGTCAACGGCCATTTCGAGCGATGCGCCCGGAACCATTACAACGTCCATGGTTTCCGTGCCGGGATTTCCGCCCGATTGCACTTCGAAAAAATTGTTTGCGAATTTCTTCAACGCCGGATCCCACATGCGCAGGTAAAGTGGCCGGTCGGAGGGAATGGCAAGCACGCTTAGGCCGTTGTCCGCCGAGGGGGCGCCGCGGCTCAGCGGTTCGTCGAAGGCGTTGGGTTCTCGCGTGGCTATGGGGATCATGCCGGCGACCGGACGTCCGTCGAGATCCACGGCGCGCAATGCGACCGAAAACGTTTCCGGGACGGGAGGGGGTGCGGGCGGCGACGGCTTGCCGCAACCGCTCGCGGCCATTAGGAACAGCATCGTCGCGGTAATGCGCGCACAATCACGATTCACGGCGCGCCTTTCCCTCGCCGGCGAACTGGACGTCGTAGAGACGGCGGTACAATCCGCCGCGCGCGATGAGTTCGTCATGCCGGCCTTGCTCCACCAATTCGCCGCCGTCAATGACCAAAATGCGGTCGGCGCGCTGCACCGTCGAAAGGCGGTGCGCGATGACGAGCGTTGTCCGTCCGACGACGAATTCCTCGATGGCGGCCTGGATGGCCCGCTCGCTTTCGGAATCGAGACTTGACGTCGCCTCGTCGAGAATCAAGATGGCGGGATCCTTGATGACGGCCCGCGCGATGGCGATCCGCTGGCGCTGACCGCCCGAAAGCGTTCCGCCGGATTCGCCGATGGGGGTGTCGTATCCCTGCGGCAGTTTTTCGATGAATTCGGCGGCATGGGCGGCTTTCGCGGCTTGGCGTATGCGTTCATCGGGGTAATTCTCGCTACCATAGGCGATATTCGCGCGGACCGTGTCGTTGAACAGGACGGTGTCCTGGGTGACGACACCGATCTGCGCCCTCAGACTCTTGAACGAAACCTCTCGAATGTCGGCGCCGTCAATGCGTATGACGCCGCGCTGCGGATCGTAAAAACGCGGGATTAATTTGGCGATGGTCGTCTTTCCCGAACCACTGAAACCCACCAGCGCGGCCATCTCGCCCTTGCGAATCTCGAATGAAATGCCCTTCAACACCGGCGTGACGCCGTCGTAGGAGAAATGGACGTCGTCAAAACGGATGGATTCGCGCAGCGGCGGCAGCGCGGGCGCATTGGGCGCCTCGATGATGTCCGGTTTCATGTCAATGAATTCGAACACGCGCTCGGCGCTTGCCACGCTGGTCTGAATCATGTTGTTCACGCCGGAAAGTTTCCGGAGGGGATCCATCATCGCCGCCAGCGCGCCGAACAGGATAACCAATCCGCCGCCGTCAATCTGGCCCGACTCGAAGGCGTTGTTGGCCATCAGGATGAAGAGGGCAAGCCCGACCATCATGAGAAATTCGGCGGCGGGATCGATGGCGGCGTCCGCCTTGACCATGCGGGTCATGTAACGCCGGATCCGTTGCAGTTCCTCATGGACGCGCCGGGCCTCGTAGGCTTCCATGCAATAGGCCTTCACGATGGCGATGCCGCCGACGGTTTCGGCCACCATGCCCGACATGGACGCGATGCGCTGCAACGAATTTTGTACGCTCTTTTTGACCTTCCGCCCGATGGCATAGATCACATAGCCGATGGCGGGCAGAACGAGCAGGACCGTCAGCGTCAGGCGCCAGTTCACGCTCAAGGCCAGGAAAAGGCAAAACAGGATTTTCACCGGTTCGCGAAACAGGCGAATGCAGACCATCGTAAGGCCGCGATTGACCATGAAAATGTCGTTTGTGAACCGCGCGAGGATTTCGCCCGTGGTCCGGCGCTCGAAAAACGGCATCGAAAGTCCGATCGTGTTTTCATACATTTCTTGGCCCAAGGTGATCGAAACGTTCACGCCGATGGCGCCCGCGAAATATTCCTGAAGGAACCGAGCAAATCCCGTCGAAAAGGAGATCAGCACCAACGCCAGCGCGAGATAGGAAAGCGCGGTGGGGCGATTGGCCCGAAGCATGGTGAAGAGGTTTCGCAGGCGCGGTTCCACATTGTCCGGGCGCCATCCCGTCACGCGCTGAACGACGCCCGCCATTTCCTCGGCGCGTGCGACCGCCGCGTCTATTTGCGGGGCCAACGTGGCTTCGTCCACATACAGCAGTTTGATGACGCCGCCGATGGTCAGGATCATCGAACTGAACAGCGAGGCCACGACCATTGCGAAAAACAGCGACAGCAACAGCCGGAATTTGTACTTCCAGGCGTAACCGAGCAGGCGGCGGTAAATCCGCCACGCGCTCGTTCGCGCTTGTAAGAGGTTCCGGGTGTTGTATTCGGGTTCGGCCAGATCGGTCATGGCATTTTGCGTCCGCGATCCATTTGGTTGTCCGGCTACCCTACTCGCTGGGCCTGCCCAAGGTCAAATGAAAAGGGCCGTGCCCTTGTGGCGGCGTGTGCGTGTGGGGAAAAAGGGGCGGGAAGAAAAAGGGATTATTAAGGGGGCGCATTGAGGATGCCGTATGAAACCGACTATGATTCGACCTCGGCGGCTTTCGGCGTAGGTTGCCTGTTCTTCAATGGCGATGACGGGCGTGAAGCCGGAATGCGGCAACAGCAGGTCCTGAAGAGATGACGTTCAAGAAATATTCAACGCTTTTCGCCAATGACACGGATTGCGAGGTCCGGTTTGATTCCCTCGCGCGACAACTCTATGCGACCGATGCTTCTATCTACCAGATCGAACCGTTTGCGGTGGCGTTTCCGCGCACGGCGGAACAGGCGTCGTCGGTCCTTCGAGCGGCCGTGGAGGCGGGCATTCCCGTCACGCCGCGCGGCGCGGGGACGGGGCTTGCGGGCGGCGCCATCGGCGATGGCCTCATACTCGAACTGGCGCGGCATACACGGTTTATTGCCGACCTCGATGTTGAACGACGCACCGTCCGTGTGGGCGCGGGCGTCGTGCTTGATCAATTGAACGAATTCCTACGGCCGCACGGGCTCTGTTTCGGTCCGGACGTGGCGACAAGTTCGCGCGCGACACTCGGCGGCATGATCGCGAACAATTCTTCCGGCGCGCGCGCGCCAATCTATGGCACCACAATCGATCATGTCGAGTCGGTCGAGGTTATCCTTGCCGATGGCACGATCGCGACCGTCGGCGCCAAACGGGATTCGCTGCCGCTGCTGCGGGAAGAAGTGGACGCAATTGTCGCCCGGCATGCAGACACGATTCGCGAGCGTTTCCCGGATACGCTGGTCAAGCGCTGGCCCGCGTATGCGCTGGATGATTGCCTGCGCGCGCCAGGCGACCTGTCTCGCGTTGTGATCGGAAGCGAGGGTACGCTGGCCGCCGTGTGGTCGGCGACGCTGCGACTCGTGACGCCGCCGAAGCGCAAGGGACTCGGCTTGGTCTTTTTCGGAACGGTCGAGGAGGCGATGCAGGCGACGGTGGCCATTCTCGATCTCAAACCCGCCGCCATCGAGCATGTGGATCAAGTCTTGTTCGATCAAACACGCGACCAACTCGAATTCAAGACCGCGCGGGAACTGCTCGAACTCGACACAAAACCCTGCGGCGCGTTTCTCATCGTCGAATTCTATGATGATGTGGACGCGCGGCTCGATGCGCTTGCGAAGCGCAAACTCGGCCTGCGTTTCACGGCCTGCACCGAACCCGCGCACATGCTGCAAGTCTGGGGTCTGCGCAAGCGGGGGCTTTCGCTTCTCAGCGGTTGCAAGGGGCCCGCGAAACCCATCGCGGGCGTCGAGGACGTCGCCGTGCGCCCCGAACGGCTGCCCGAATACGTCGCGGCGGCGAAAGCCGCGGCGGAGCCGCTCGGCCTTGAGATGTCGTTCTACGGCCATGCGGCGTCGGGGTTGCTGCATATTCGGCCTGTCGTCGATCTTCATAAAGCCGACAGCATCGCGCGCTATCGCCGGCTTGCCGAGCGCATTTCGTCCGTGACAAAGGAATTCGCGGGGTCGCTGACGGGCGAGCACGGCGTCGGCATTGCGCGCGCCGAGTTCATGGAAGAACACCTCGGACGGGAACTCATTGATGCGATGCGGGCCATCAAGGCCGTGTTCGATCCGAAGGGACTCATGAACCCGGGCAAGGTCTTTCCGGACGGCGCGCGAATAGATGCGCCGTTGCGCTGGGGCGATGGCTACCGGATTCCAACCCCGTTTGCGCCCGTGCTGGCGTTTGCCGCGAAGGACGAGTCCTTTGTGGGGAATCTTGAACAGTGCAACGGCTGCGGGGATTGCCGCAAGGATTCACCGACGATGTGCCCGACCTTTTCGGCGACGGGCGACGAGATCATGTGCACGCGGGGCCGAGCGAACATCATTCGCGCCGTGCTCGACGGACGCATTCCGTCGTCCGACCCGCTCGCGTGCGAAGAACTCGAAGCGGCGCTGGGCAACTGCCTGTCGTGCAAGGCGTGCAAGAAGGAATGCCCGTCGAATGTTGATCTCGCGCTGTTGAAAGCGGAGTTGTTGTATGCGCGGCAACGCCGGCACGGCGTGCGCCTGCTCGAACGCATGGTCAGCCGTTTCGATTTATTGGGCAAGATGGGTTGCCTTATGCCGGGGCTGGCCAATGCAATCCTGCAGACGAACGCCTCCCGTCTGCTTCTCGAAAAGATCGTGGGCCTCGCGTCGAAACGGCCCTTGCCGCGATACGCCCGCGAACGCTTCGACCATTGGTTCGCGAAACGGACATCAAACGGCCGTGGACCGCGCGGACGCGTCTTGCTGTGGGATGATTGCTCGGTGCGGTACTACGAACCGCATATCGGCATGGCGGCGGTCCGTGTACTGGAGGCGGCGGGCTACGAGGCCGTCTTACCCAAAGACACGGCCTGTTGCGGCCGTCCCGCGTTCAGCGTCGGGCGTCTTGACGTGGCGAAGCGCTTCGGCGAACGCAACATCGCGCGATTGCGCGGTGGCGACACGCCGATCGTTTTCCTGGAACCGTCGTGCTACTCGATGTTTCGGGGCGATTACCGCGAATTGGGGATTGCCGGCGCGGACGACGTCGCACGGCGCTGTTTTCTGTTCGAGGCGTTCGTCGAAGACCTGCTGGCGCGCGAACCGGACGCGATCGCGTTTCGGAGCGAATCCTGCCGCGTGGCGATTCACGCCCATTGCCACGCGAAAGCGCTTACGGATGTGAACGTCATGACGGCGCTGGCCGGCCGGCTGCCCGGACGCCAGGCGAAACTCATGGACACCGGCTGCTGCGGCATGGCGGGCAGTTTCGGCGCGCTTCGGTCGAAATACGATCTGTCGCTGCAAGTCGCCGCGCCGCTCATTCAACAGATCGCCGCGCTCGAACCCGGCACGCGCCTCGTCGCATCCGGGACCAGTTGCCGCCAGCAAATCGCCCATCTCAGCGACGTGCGGCCCCTGCATATCGCCGAACTGCTGGCCGCCGCGTTGCCGTAAACGTTCCGCCGCATATCCTCGATTGAGAGCGTGTACGGAAAGTCCCTTGGGCGCGAAACGTGGGACAGTCTATCCTGCGCCCTTTCCGTACACGCTTCGGGACATTGCGGGCGGGCCGCCGATCAGGGTTTTACGGATCGCGCACCGCTTTTCGTTCCCCGGCGAATGGCCATCCATGCCAGCGCAAGCGCCAAGACGCCCAGTATCGGGCCTCCGCCCGTTCCGGACGCCGGGGGCGGCGCCCCGTCAAGCGTGCCGCCGATGCAACCGCCGGTATCGGGTTCCTCGCCGGTTTCGCGGACCTCGATGTTCGCGTCAATCTTCTGTACCGCCGTGAACCACGCGAAACTGTCGCCGTACTGGCCCTTGAGATCGCACCGTTCGATACGCAGTTCCGCCTTGCCGTCTTCAGGCATCGCGATCACCTTGAAACGAAGCGTGACAAGCGTACCCGGCCCTTCCTTGGATGGCGCGATGCCGGTTGCCCGGCCCATGCCGATGTTGATGCGGCCGTCCGCGGCCTTGCAATCAATCTGGCCGCCGGCCAGGACGCTTCCCGCGAACTGTTTCAATGGCATTAGTTCGGGCGGATGCGAGATCCACATGTCGAATCCGCTCAATCCCTGCGGGGCGTCAATCAGTACCGGCACATCCACATTCGCACCCACCGGCGCCACCGCACTTCCGAGGGACACCGTGACGAAATCCGTGTCTTCGAGTATCACCCCCAGCAGCATCGGATCCAGCGCGTGGGCTTTTTCGGCCGGGAATGGATTGATGGGGAGGCCTGTCGCGAGACGCTGCAGCATAACCACGTCCGCGCTGTCTATGACGTTGTCGCCGTTCAGGTCGCCGGACTTGATCGAACAGTCGTCCGTTTCGCGTTCGCCGACGGAAATCTGGAGCGCATACAGCGCGTCGCCAATCTCGACCTCGTCGTTTCCGTTCAGATCGCCCAGGAGGCATTGATCGTTCGTGCACAATTCTCCCGTGTCGGAAAAATCCACCGGCAACGGGTTCACATCCTGATCGTACAGATAGACCTTGTCGAACCGGAGCGTGCCGCAAGTGTTCTCCGGCGCGTCGGCCCGGATACGGCCCAGCACGTCGAACAGATGGCCCACCCCGCGGATTTCACCCGTCGGTTGTCCCATGATGGTCATAATCGCCCTGCCCGGCGTGGACACGTTTGCCACGAAGGACATCCGGCCTGTCAGCGCCGTGGACTGCACCTCCAGGGAACTTGCATCGAGGAGGGTTTCGTCATAGCGGAACTCGATTTGGACGCCCCGCAGCACCGCGCCGTTCGGGGCCGACAGGTTCAGCGGAATGACCACGTCGTTCCCGGGCAGGGCCGACCGGTCCGGTATCCACATCGCGAGACCCTCGCCGGTGTCCGATACGGTGACATAGTCGGCCTTTGTCAGCGTGTCTCTGCCCGCGCTGGTCATTATCGTCAGCGAAACCGAATAATTGCCCGGCGAAAGGTAGTAGTGGCCTGGATCCTGCAACACACTTGAGCTGCCGTCGCCGAAGGTCCACAAGCGCGATAGCGCCGTTTGCCCGTGGGTGATCGTCGCGTCCTTGAATTGGACGTACAAGGGCGCCATCCCCCAAAGGGGCGTGCCGGTGAAGTCCACCAAGGGCGGCTGTGCGTTCACCGAGATATAACTTGTTTTCGTTTCGGTATCGCTTCCATCGTTCGTCGTGATCTTCAGGGATACCGAATAGGTTCCCGGCGACTGGTACGTGTGGATGGGATTCCGCCGCTCGCTCGTGCCGCCGTCGCCAAACGTCCATTCGCGCGAAATCGGCTCCCGGCCCTTGCAATCCGAGAGGTCCGTGAACAAAACGGACAACGGCGCGACGCCTGTTCGCGGCGATGCGATGAAATCCGCCTCCGGCGGTCGCAGGGGCGGCTTTACCGTTAGCGCCGCGCTGTTCGACGTGGCGCTCCCGACCATGTTGCTTACCATGCAGGCATAGAAGCCCGCGTCCGCCTCCTGGGCGCCCAAAATCGCAAAGCCGGCATTCGTCGCCCCCGGAATAATGTTTTCCTCCTTCTTCCATTGATAAATGAACGGTTCCGTTCCCGCGGCCCTGACAAAAAAGGAGACGGAATCGCCCGCTGTCACGGTCTGCGACACCGGCTGAAGGGCAATTTCCGGGGGATCGTTGACGTCCAGGAAGGCCACATCGCTCCTCGTGCCGCCGCAGGCATTGCTCACGTAACAGGCATACGCGCCCTCGAAGGCGTTCATGGCGTTTTCGATTATATACTGGTGCGATGTTGCGTCGGGCAGGTGGGCGCCGTCCTTTTTCCACTGAAAATGAAGGGGGCTGACCCCCGACGCCGTTACTTCGAATATCGCCATCCCTCCGGGGTTCACGGTTTGCGACCGGGGTTGCCCGGTTATCCGGGGCGGTTCCATTACCGTAAGCAGGGCATTTTCCGAAAGTTCGCCGCCGGCCGTGTTCCAGACATAGCACGAATAAGCGCCTTCGTAAGATTTCAATGCACTGGCGATGCTGTAACTGCTTTGCGTCGCGCCCCAAATGCAGATCCCGTCCTTGTGCCACTGATAATAAAAGGGCGTGGCGCCCGATACCGTCACGTTGAATTTTGCCACCTGTCCCTCCGGTACGGTCTGCGACTTCGGCTGTGACGTGATCAGCGGCGGATCGTTGACGATAAGCAATACGGGATTCGACGCGGCGTTTCCAACCGGGTTTCGGATGTAGCACGCATAGACGCCCTCATAGGCGTTCAGGGCGCTTGCGATGATGTACATGCTCAGGGTTGCGCCCGGAACAAGGCGGCCATCCTTGCTCCATTCGTAACTCAGCGGTTCCGTGCCTTGCGCCGCCACATGGAAGGAGGCGGATTCGCCCGGATTGACCGTCAGGGATTTGGGCTGTTCCGTAATCAGCGGGGGTTCGTGGCCCGACCAGTACCACGTGTCGTTCACGTATCCATTCGAAGTCGCCCCGCCCAAGATCCACAGTTTGTCGTCGAATACCGCTGTGGTGTGTTCGGACCGCTTTGACCAGCCGGTGTATATGGACGCCAACGTCCATGTGGCGCCGTCCGACGACCACCAGGTTTCGTTCGAAATTCCGGCGGAACCTTGTCCGCCCATTAGCCATAGCCTGCCCCTGTGCGCCGCGGCCGTGTGTTCGGCGCGCGTGGTCCAATGCGCTGTTGATGTGGCCTTTGTCCACGTTGCGCCATTCGGCGACCACCAGACATCGTTCTTGTAGGAGCCGTCGTATCCGCCGATGACCCACAACTTGTTGTCGTATGCCACGGCGGTATGTCCTTTACGCGGGGACCAGCCCGCATTTTCCGACATCTGCAGCCATGTCGTGCCGTCTTCAGAACACCAGACATCGTTTTTGTAGAGGGACGGCATGCCGGTATATCCCCCCAACACCCACAATTTATTGTTGAATACCGCCGTCGCGTGGTGGGTTCGCGGCGTCCAGCGCGCATCCGATGTTGCCAGCGTCCACGTGTTGCCATCCACCGACCACCATACGTCGTTCAAATAACCTGATGCCGCAATTCCGCCCATCACCCATAGTTTCTCACGGTGCGCCGCGGCCGTGTGTCCCTCCCGGGCGGTCCATGGCGCTTTCGAGGCAACACATGTCCAGATGGCGCCCTCCGACGAGCGCCACACATCGCTGAGATAGCGCGCGGAAGAGGTGTCGTATCCGCCCAATACCCATAATGAATGGTCGAAACTCGACGTTGCGTGGCTCCGGCGCTTGCTCCAAGTCGTGGATGATCCTGATACCTGTGTCCATGAGATGCCGTTGGAAGATTTCCATATGTCGGACGACCCGCCGCCCAACACCCATAAGTTATTCTGAAACACGGTTAGCGTGTGGCCCAATCGCCCGGACCATATGCCGGTGTTTGGCGAAAGGCGCCCCCACGTAATGCCGTCAAAAGAGGTCCATACATCGTTTTCAGCGTTTCCGCCGTAGCCGCCCATCACCCAGATCCGGTCGTTGAAGGCTGCCGAGGCATGGCCATGGCGCATGGACCAATCGGCGCTCATGGTGGCGATGCTCCACGTTGCGCCGTTCTCCGAACACCACACGTCGTTCAAATAGGGCCAGCCCGTGGCCGGGTCCTTTTTCCCGCCCATTACCCACAGTTTGTTTTGAAACACCACCGTCGTGTGGCTGCCGCGCGCGGGCCAGGCGGCATTCGATGTCGCCTGCGTCCATGTTGAGCCGTCTTCCGAATACCAGACATCGTTCAGGTAGGTGTTCTCGGCGATGCCGCCCAGGATCCAGATTTTGCCATCGAAAACGGCCGCGGTGTGTCCGCCGCGCCCGGACCACTCGGCATTGGCCGTCGCGCGGTTCCAGATCGCGCCGTCCTCCGACCACCACACGTCGTTATTCCCGCTGCCACCCATTACCCACATCTTGTTGTCGAAGACCACCGAGGCGTGATCGCTGCGTTCGAACCAGCCGGCGTTGGCGGCGGCCAGTTTCCACACCGATCCATCCGACGACCACCACACATCGTTTTTATTGTTGCCGCCCAGAATCCACATTTTTTTTTTGAACACCAACGTGGTGTGATCCGAGCGAGCGGTACTCGACACGCCGTTGCCGGCGTTGATCCAGCAGGGCGTGGCTTCGCCCTTGGCGGGTTCGGCGCCATCCGGGGTGTTTGCAAACGATTTCATCGCCGTGGCGCCTGCCAAGACCGCCAAGACGAGACAAGCCATCAATCGCATCTTGATTCGGTTCGTCATCGCGTTGTCCTCCTGTTGCAAGGAGTCCGCTTGCGCTTCGGGACGTCCGGCCAAACAACCTGCTTTCAAGCAAGGCAGGCTATTCCGTTACCCATGCGTCCTGTCGCGTATGCGTTCGCCTACAATGTCCTCTGCTGATAAAGACACACGACCCCGGAGAAAATGGAAGAAAAAATCCCCTCTTACCGGCAACTGCGCGCTGGAGAGCGACAAAATCCTGGCACGGTTTCATATTGCGCCTTTTCCCTTCCTGCAAGGCACTCTCGTTTGACGGAGGTTTTCGGCGCACAGGACGAAGTGATTCGTTAAGATATTATTCTTTACATGATCAATCTTATCTCAAGACCTTCCGGGAGTCAAGACAAATCTGAAAAAAGAATGATGCAAACCCTGTTGGGCGATTGATCGTACCGTTCGTGCGCTATCGCACGGTGCGCGAGGACGCGCACCCTTGGAGTTTCTACATTTTCCATGTTGAGTTGACGCCCTGAAAGGGCGCGACATCAAAGCCCAGGGCAACGCCCTGGGAAAAGCAACAAGAATAAGTCGAACAGCCCTGAAAGGGCGTAACCGAGCTGGCCACGGTCGTTACAACACATTGTTTCGCTCTTTCAGAGCTCAAATACAGAGAATACCTTCTTTCCCAGGGCGTTGCCCTAGGCTATCATATCCACGGCCTTTCAGGCCGAAATGTAGAAACTCCAGCGGTGCGCGAGGTCGCGCACCCTTGGAGTTTCTACATTTTCCATGTTGAGTTGACGCCCTGAAAGGGCGTGTCCCGGTTCAGCGGGAATTGGACAATCGCCGATTTTTCTAAGCGACTACAGT
>DAOTMJ010000016.1 GCA_035450225.1 Candidatus Hydrogenedentota bacterium | reverse complement strand
GTATGCCCGGTGGTGTGAGAGGGGGAGAGGGGCAACCCCCCCCCCTACTCGATTTCCGCCTGTTGAACCGCACGGCAGATGCACTCCGCATCCCGTTTCGGGTATGATCGTTTCGTACCTCGATATTCCTCGCGGGGAATGGTGTTTTGTTTTGACGGGAGAATTTTCAATGTCCAAGGTACTGGTAACGGGCGGCGCGGGCTTCATCGGTTCGCACGTTGTGGATGCGTTGATAGGGCTAGGTCATGCGGTCGTGGTTGTGGACGACCTGTCCGTGGGATCGCATGATTCCGTCCATGCGGCCGCGGAGTTGCATGTTGTGGATATCTGTTCGCCGGATCTGCGGGAGGTGTTCGCGAAGACGAAGCCTGAATGGGTCTTTCACCTGGCGGCGCACATAGATGTCCGCCGCAGCACGCAGGATCCGCTGTTCGACGCCCGCTCCAACGTTCTTGGCTCCATCAACCTGCTTGAGCAGTGCCGCGCGTTTGATGTGCGCAAAATTGTGTACGCCTCGACCGGCGGGGCGATTTACGGAAATCCGGACCTGCTGCCCGCCGACGAGTCGTGCCCGCCCAATCCCCTTTGCCCTTACGGTGTCAGCAAGTATGCGGCGGAGGAATATATCCGTCTGTACAGCCGCCTGTACGGGCTGCCTTACACCATCCTCCGGTTCCCCAATGTCTACGGGCCCCGGCAGGATCCCCATGGGGAAGCCGGGGTCTGCTCGATTTTGATTGACAAGATGCTGCGGGGCGAAACGCCGACTTTGTACGGGTTCGGCGAGCCGGTGCGGGATTATATCTATGTGGGCGACATCGCGCGCGCGTGCGTCCTTGCGGCCGATCGCGCGGACGGGGCAATCGTCAATTTGGGTTCGGGATCCGGAACGAGCGTCCGGGAACTCTTCGATACGATACGCCGGCTCATTGGCTTTTCCGGCGAGCCGCGCCTCGAACCGCTTCGCCCTGGCGAGGTTAGCCGCATCTATACGTCGGGGGAAAAGGCCGCCGCGCTTTTGGGCTGGACGCCTGCCGTTTCCCTGGAAGAAGGCTTGAAGAAGACCATCGCGCACATTCGGGCCGCCGGCTGATTGTGCAAGGAGCATTCTGTCGGCATAATGGATTCGGGATTCCTCCGCACGCAGGAAGGGCCGTACGCTTGCCAACGCGCCTGAAAGCCGACAAGGATGCCGCTTGCGGAGAGACGACAGTATCGAACGAGACCACGGAAAAGCGGCAAGATGCCGCTTCCGCGGTGGACACGGCATCCGTGCCATGCTCCTTGCGTGAGGATGGTCAAAGACTCTTGCGGTTTTTCAGGCAATATGACATACTACGGCCATGAGGACCCGATGTCTGCGGTTGCTGCATTATCGTAGTATTATCGAAGCGTTTTTTATATGGCGATTCAACAAAGGTTCTTGGGGAGGTCTTATCGCATGAACAGAAAAGGTTTTACACTGATTGAACTGTTGGTTGTGATAGCAATCATCGGCATTTTGGCGGCTATCCTGCTTCCGGCGCTGGCGCGTGCCCGGGAATCGGCCCGGCGCTCCAGTTGCCAGAACAATCTGAAACAGATGGGCATCATCTTCAAGATGTACGCGGGGGAAAACCGCAATTTGTTCCCGCGCGTCCATTCCGATCAAAGCTGGGGCCAGAACACGAATGCGCCGTACGCGGGCAATTGTGAGGGGGGGGTAGATAATCCTGTCGTCGCGCCGGATTCGCGTGCGCTGTATCCCGAATATCTGACGGATCCGAATGTGCTGCTTTGTCCATCCGATCCCGAAACGGCCAAGGCCAACATTCTGGGCATCGTTCAGGAAATTCCGGGCCATGATTGTCCCTATAAAGGCCAGATTTCGGATCCCAGCGTCAGTTACTTCTATACGGGATTTGTTCTGGACAAGGTGGAAGACACATCGCCGACGCTGGATGCGACGGGCGTGGCGCCGGGCGTTACCGGTCCCGTTCCTTCGCAGATCGGCTATGTTTTCCTGTGGATGCGTTACGATTCGGCGCTGAACCCCAACGGCGCCCTGGGCGATTTCGACGCATCCAACGACTGGAAACTCGACCAGGATATCACGGGCACGACTTCCGTGGCGTATCTGCTCATCAGCGCGGGTTCGCAGCCGACAGGTGAACCGTTCTGCAACGGCGACGGAACCACCATCTACCGTTTGCGGGAGGGCATCGAACGTTTTCTGATCACCGACATCAACAATCCGGCGGCCTCCGCATGGGCGCAAAGCACGCTGCCGATCATGTGGGATATCGTTTGCCAGGTTGTGGGCGGCAGCGGCATGCAGTTCAACCATATTCCCGGCGGGGCGAACACGCTGTACATGGACGGCCATGTCGAATTCAACCGGTATCCGGGCAATTTCCCCGCATCCAAGCACTTCGCCAACTTCGCCAGTTTCTTCTGATTCGAATCCTTGCGGACGAATCCGGCAACCCATGCGAAGCGGGCTTGTTTCGGCGATCGCGGTCACGATGCTTATGGCCGTTTCCCTTCAGGCCGGCGGCGAATCGCCGGGGCGCGCCGGTCTCATCGCGGAATTGGACCCGGCCGGCGTGGATGCCTACCTTCGCAATCTTCAGGCCCGCGAGCCGGATTTCGGCAAACGGATTATCGCGATTGCGCGAGACAGTCTCGGCACGCCTTACGCCAACGGCCCCTTGGGCGAGGGGCCGGGCGCTCCGTTCGACGCGGACCCGTTGATGGATCTTGCGCGGGTGGATTGCGTGACGTTTATCGAGCAAAGCATCGCGCTCGCGGCGTCGCATTCCCGGCAGGAAGCCCACGATCGCCTGCAGAAGATCCGTTACAAGGACGGAATCGTCGCGTTCGAGCATCGCAATCATTTCATGGAGGCCGACTGGGTTGTGAACAATCGGTTCTGCCGCGATGTTTCCCAAAAACTCAAAACCGCCACGGTGGACGCGACACGCATCATCGGACGCAAGAAATTCTTCGAATTGTCGAAGGCCCCGGATCTCGCCTCCAAAACGCCCAATCAAACGCTGACGCTGACGTATGTGCCGGCGGCGGAAGCCCGCAAGGCGGCCAAACGCCTGCCCAGCCCCGCGATCATTCTGTGCATCGGCAAGCAGGACTGGCTGTTTGTCCTGCATTGCGGGCTGTTCATCCGGGAAGCGGACGGGCGCCCCATGCTTTACCAGGCCAGTTCCACGGAGGGAAAGGTTGTGGCCTCCGACTTTGTGGACTTTTTCGCGAACAGCGGCCGTTATCTCGGGTTTACCGCATACGCCATCGGTAAACCGTCGTAAGTTTTCCCCGGGCGGTTATTTGGGCCGGCCTTTGCGAAGCATTTCGGCGAAGACGCCGAGGTTGTTGCCGTTGACGCGCTCCATGCCCGGGATGTTGTTGTGAATGGGGCGGTTGACGATGACGGGATTGCCTTGGCCGTCGTCGAGGACCATTTCGGTCGAGCCGCCCCCGTCAAGGTTGATGGCATTGAACGCGCCAAGTTGCCGCATCCATTCGGCGGTTTCCTGCGTCGTGGCGCCGACACTGTAACCAGGCTGGCGGCCGTCTATGACCAAGAGGTAGAGATAACGTCCATCCTGCGAGACGCCGGCGGCCGTTCGCGGATGCCGCGGTCCGCCCGATCCGGTATTGACGCCTTCCTTGAGCAGCATGCCGAAACCGCTCACCGCGTCGTACACGCCGGCCGTATCGTCCAGCGTTTCGACAAACGACACGACCTTCTCTTTCGAGATGAGCATCGCGCCATGCCCGCTGTGCGGCCGTGAATAGACATCACCCCGCGACGCCGACAAACCGAGGATGTCCTTGGGTTTTCCCTCGCCTTCCTCGACAGGCGAAAAAGGAGAGGCATTGATGGCCAGTTGACAATGAAATTGCCGTAGAAATGTGCTGGTCTTGCTTCCGTCGGTTTCCTTGGGATCCTCGCCGTTGGACGGCGTGACCAAAAACGAGACCTTGGGTTCCCGGAGCGAAATGCGCGCCGCATAGCATGCAAGGGGTTCCGGCGGCGGTATGCGTCCCTGGGCAAAATCAACGCCCTTGAAAAGGGGCTGCCATGCCGGGCGATAGTCTGCAATCCGGGCCGCGACCGTAATTTCCGGCAATTGATCCGCATGGGTAACACATCCGGACAGGGGAACAAAGGCCATCCCAATCAAGACGGCCGACATGCACAGGCAAGTTCCTTTGTTTATGCCGTTGGCACGACGCCTGCTATTGGGCGGATTTAGGCGCATGGCGCTGGGCTTTTTCCTCCGATTTGATGGCGGCCCACATTGCCGCCACTTCTTCCGGCGAGCCGGCCTCGCGTCCGCCGAAGATATGGGCATGGCGGCGAATCAACTTCTCATGTGCGCCGCGCATGGCTTCACCCACGTTCAGAACGCCTTCCTCTTCGGCGGCGGCGGCCACGGCCAACAACGTAAATAGGGTGTCGCCCCATTCCTCCGCCACGCATTCCGCGTCGCGGTTTTCCAGCGCCTCGATCAACTCTTCGGTTTCTCCGCGAACATATTCGGCAAAGCGGATGGCGGTTTGTTGGCGATCCCACGGGCAACCCTGCGGTCCACGAAGATGCCGGACCAGCGCGAGCAGCGCAGCAAACCACTCGCTTTCCGATTCCGGCCTTTTATGCAGCCCGGGAGGACGTTGGGACGATTCTTTCATGCCGGCGTCAGTTCTGTTGGAAATTGTCTTGGTGATACAACAGCCGCCCGCAATAGGCGCACGTATGCTGGCGCAGGTTGCCGAGCACCTCGTTGGCGATCTGCGGCGTAACTCTCATGTGGCATCCGGTGCAGGTCTCATTGACAAGCGCAACGACGGCGGGCCCCGTTTTTTTATTGGCCCGAATCCGCTTGTACTTGTTCAGCAAATCCGGGGGGACCTGCCCGGCCAGCGGCGCGCATTCCCGTTCCAGTTCCTGGCGTTCCCGAATGGCTTCGGCAAGTTCCGCGTCAATGGCGGCGCACTGGCGATCGATGTCTTCCAGTTCCGCCTTGATCCGCTTTTTATCCTCTTCAAGCCGCGCCTTGGCCTCATCCAATTCGACCATGATGGCGATGATGCGCTCTTCCTTGAGCCCGATGTGCTTTTTCAGCATGTCAATTTCATGGAGCAGCGCCTGGTATTCTTCGTTCTTTTTCACGGCAAGCAACTGCTGATCATATTTGCGGATCTGAGCTTGTTTTTGCTCGATTTCACCCTCGCATTCGCGCTGTTCAAGGGCCAGCGCCTTGCAAATCTTTTCGCGTCCGGCAATTTCATCCGCCAGCCGCTTGCGATGGATGTCAAATTTGCTCTTTTGTTTTGGGATTTCGATTTCGCGGGCCTTCAGCGCCTCGATGCGCAAATCCAATTCCTGCAACTGCAACAAATTCTTCAAGACTCGAACCTCCTTGTCCGCGGCGCCTGATTTCTTCCGGCGCGGCCGGTTGCGTCGAAAAACAAAAAAACGCCGCAGCCGAAGCTGCGGCGTCTGGGATAACCTTCCGGGTGAACCCGTCCGCGGCATGGCGCACGGCACACGGTCGCGGAGACCGGATGCCATCGCCGGATCCTTTTCGGACGGCGGCCGTCATGGAGCGGTACAAACTCATCTTGCCTTTTTCCAATGCTCAACTGTCCGGCGAGAGGGCGTTCGCCCGCGCGTCATGATGCGCGAGTAATGGCGATCTCGCCTGTTCGCACAATTTCCCGGATGCCGAAGGGGCGCAGCATGTCAATGAACGCCGATACTTTTCCCTCCGACCCCGTCACTTCCAAGATCATCGAATTTGCGCTGCAATCCACCACCTTGGCGCGGTAGATGGACGCGATTTCTACAACCTCGCTGCGTTGTTTGCTTCCCACGCCGACTTTGATCATCACGAGTTCGCGTTCCACAAAGTCCTCGGATGTCAAGTCGCGTACTTCGATGGTGTCCACCAGTTTGTTCAACTGTTTGATGATTTGTTCCAGTACGCGGTCGTCGCCCCGAACCACGACCGTCATGCGCGAGACGTCGGGCCGTTCGGTCTCACCCACGCAAAGGCTGTCAATATTGTAGCCGCGCGCGCTGAACAGGGCCGATACACGCGCCAGCACGCCAAAATGATTCTCGACCAATACGCTGATGGTATGTTTCATGGATCCTTCATTTCTTCAATTATACAACGCCATCGCCCTTGCGAGGCCCGATTCCAGGCAAACCTCCACGCCGTCGGCGGCCCGTGCCAGCATGGCCTCGCATGTCTCCCGCTCATCCGGCGCAAACGTACCCAACACATGCCCGGTTAGTTCGGCGGATTCGCTACGTCCGACACCCAAGCGCAACCGGGGAAATGCCGTGGTGCCCAGCGCCTGAATGATGGATTTCAATCCATTGTGGCCGCCATCGCGGCCCTCCGCGCGAAATCTTAACTTGCCCAGCGGGAGATTCACATCGTCTGTCACCACCAGCACCTCCGCGGGATCGCTGTTCGTGTACCGAACGGCCCGCGCCACACATTGGCCACTGAGGTTCATGAATGTCAACGGCTTTACCAACAGGACCGGACCGCCGTGTAGCGCAATGCGCGCAATCAATCCGCCGTATTTTTCACTATCAAAGGACACCGCCCGGCGCCGGGCCAGTTCATCCACTACCCGAAAGCCCACATTGTGCCGCGTAAAACGATATTCCGCGCCCGGATTTCCGAGTCCGACAACCATTTTCACGCTGCATGGGGCTCCATTTGTCGCCAATGCGTCTGCCCGGCGATGGTTCATCGTCAGGGCGCCGGCTGCCTTGGCCGACTTATTTCTTCTTGCTTTCCTTGGACTCCTTGGCGTCCTTGGCGTCCTTCTCTTCTTTTTCTTTCCGTTCGGTGATCACTTCGGGCGAGGCCGCTTCGCCCTCGGCGGCTTCACCGGCCTCGGCCGTTTCCTTCACGACCCGCGGCGGATGAACCGCCACGACCGGGCGCTCGGGATCCGAGATGATTTCGACGTCCGGCGGTACTTGCAAATCGGAAACGTGGAGGGAATCGTTCACATGAAGACCCGAAACGTCCACCACGACCTCGTCGGGAACGCTCAGCGCCAGACATTCGATTTCGAGTTCCCGCAACTGGTGATCGAGCACACCGCCCTCGGCGATCCCGGGCGCCTGCCCGACCAGCCGGATCGGGATGACCGTTGTGATTTTCTCGTCGAGCCGGATGCGCAGGAAATCGGCGTGTGTGGGGGTATTGCGCAGCGGGTGATGCTGCACCGCCTTGACGATTGCCGGGGTGTTGAGCGCGGCGTTATCCTCAACTTCAAGTTGAACGAGGGCGTGTTCGCCGCCTCGTGCATGATGGATAAGCGCCTCGAACGCGCGCAAATTCACCGAAAGCGACACCGGCTCCCGATCGCCGCCATACAATACGCCGGGCAACGAACCCGCCGCGCGCACTTTCCGCGCCTTTCCCTTGCCCTGCGACTGGCGCGTGGCTACCTTGAGAGTTTGCAATTCCATGTGTCACTACCTCCGGTTGACCAAGTCATAATCCTAGACGAATAAACTACTGACCGATTCTTCCTCGTGAATGCGGCGGATGGCCTCGCCGAGGTACGCCGCAAAAGACAACACGTTCAATTTGGGCTCGGCAAGGCCGGCCTCGGTCAAGGGAACCGTGTCGCCCACGAGCACTTCGTGCATGGCCGAATCGTGAAGACGCGCAATGGCTTCCCCGCTGAGAATGGGATGTGTCGCGCAGGCCATCACGTCAATGGCGCCGGCGTCCTTGATGGCTTTGGCGGCCTTGACCAGCGTGCCGGCCGTGTCTATCATGTCGTCGAAAATCAACGCATGCTTGCCTTCGACGCTGCCGATGATATTCATGACCTCGGCGACGTTTTCCTTGGGGCGGCGCTTATCCACGATCGCCAACGGGGCATCGAGCCGGTTGGCGAATTCGCGGGCCCGCATGACGCTGCCCGTGTCCGGCGAAACGACGACAAGGTTCTTGATCTTCCGCGCCGCCATGTAGGTCCCAAAGACCGCGTCGCCGCGCAGGTGATCCACGGGGATGTCGAAAAAGCCCTGAATCTGCCCGCAATGAAGGTCCACGGTCAGGAGACGGTTCGCGCCCGAAGCCACCATCAGGTTCGCCACCAGTTTCGCCGAAATCGGCACACGGGGCTTATCCTTGCGATCCTGCCGGGCATATCCGAAATACGGCATCACCGCCGTCACCCGATCCGCCGAGGCGCGCCGGGCCGCATCAATCAGGATGAGCATTTCCATCAGGTGATCATTGACCGGCGGCGAGGAACTGTTCACAATAAACACATCGGATCCCCGGACATTCTCGCCCAGCTGAACCTTGATTTCCCCATCGCTGAATCGTCCAACCGTGGCCTTGCCAAGCGTCAAATTCAGATGGGAACAAATCCCCTGCGCCAACGCAGAAGAGGCCGTTCCCGAAAAAATCTTGATATCTTTGCTATAAGGCATTCCGGTCACCCGTAATCTGGTTTCACACCTGCGGATACCGACGCTTCCACAACCCGCGATCCATTGCCTGCAGCCTGAAATTGGCTGGGGCGGAAGGATTCGAACCTCCGAATGCCGGGACCAAAACCCGGTGCCTTACCGACTTGGCGACGCCCCAAGATCGTTCAATGCAGGATTAGCCCCATGGCATAAACGGCCATCAAGGCGCCATTGAGTATATCAATCGTTCGCGAGCCAAGTCAATTTGGTTTCAATTGGATCCAAGTTCAAACATCAACATCAAACGCAGGTGCAAACTTTATGGGAGCGGTGTAAAATGAGTGAAAAGGGTGTCGAGCATGATGCAACGCAGCGGAAAGGAGCACGGCGCATGAGAGAAAACAGGGCGTTCTGCACGATACCGGCGCTGTTGGCGGCATCGTGGATAGCAGCGCTGGCGGGCGCCGCGCAGGGCGAGGCAACGGCGGACAATGGAAAAGGAGAAAAGGCGATGAAATCCTTTGCGGAATCCGACATACACTGGCTGGGGCATGACGGTTTCATGCTGGCCGGAGAGAAAACCATTTACATCGATCCGTACAAGATAGATGGCGGCGCCACCGCCGACATCATCCTTATCACGCACGATCATTTCGATCATTGTTCACCCGAAGACATCGCGAAAATCCAAGGTCCCCAGACCACGGTTGTCGCTCCGCGAGACTGCCTTGGCAAGATACCGGGCAACAAAAAAGCCATCAAGCCGGGGGAATTGCTGACTTTGGACACTATTGTGATCGAGGCCGTTCCCGCTTACAACATCAACAAGAATTTCCACCCCAAAGCCAACGGATGGGTCGGCTACGTGGTAACCATGAAAGGTTTCCGCATCTATCATGCCGGCGACACGGATCATATCCCGGAAATGAAAACCATCAAGGCCGACATTGCCCTGCTGCCCGTTTCCGGAACCTATGTCATGACCGCCGAAGAAGCCGTCCGCGCCGCTCTGGATATCAATCCGGCCATTGCCATTCCGATGCACTATGGAGCCATCGTCGGCCAGCCGGACGACGCCGTGCGCTTTCGGGATCTGCTGAAAGGCAAGGTGGACGTCGTCATCAAAAAGAAAGGAGCGTAGACAAGCCTGCCCCCGTTGTTTCCCGCGGGGTTGATACATCAAAGGCTTCTCAAAATGCCGTTTTGGGATTTCTTGTGCCGGCGGTTGGACTTGAAAAAGGCCGGGAGGACGGAAAGTTGAATCGCCGTCTGTACGGATTGGAGAGTGTGCGGGGAAAAACTGGCAATCCGCCGTTTTTTCGTGGACCCGACATTCGGGCGGCATCCCTTGTGTGTATAACTCGACCATTTGACAAGCCCCGCCCAATCCGGTAAGATTGTTGAATAGTGCCCGGGTGGTGAAATTGGCATACACGCTAGGCTAAGGACCTAGTACTCGTAAAAGGGTGTGCGGGTTCAAGTCCCGCCCCGGGCACCATTTCCGGTTCGTGGCGCGGGATCCCGTCTTTTCCTCTTTGGGCCTTGGGCGGCTTTTTCTCTTGTGAATCGGTAACAACGCAACCGTTTGCCGGTCGGAATGGTCCAATGGATTGCGGGTCGTTGTCGCTTTTTGCCTTTTCCGCGCCGGTAAAGAGTTGCAAACGGGTCGCGGCCTTTGATAATGGACGGACAGAGGAGATTGCGGCGATGAGGATTTGGGTCATGGCGGGGTTGTTGGCGGGTCTGGCTTGTTGGGCATCGGCGTCCGGGGAAGAACCGACGTTCGCGGAACGGCTGGGGTGGCCCGCGGGTTCACGTGTGGTCATTTTCCATGTGGACGATGCGGGCATGTCCCATGATTCGAACGTGGGCACGATCGAAGCCATGGAAAAGGGCGTGGCGACATCCACAAGCATCATGTTTCCGTGCCCGTGGGTGCCTGAATTCGCGCAGTATGCGAAAAAACATCCCGACTTGGATTATGGCGTGCATCTTACGCTGACCTCGGAATGGGGCAAGTACCGCTGGGGTCCGGTGGCGGGCAAGCCGGCGGTTCCCGGACTGGTGGACACGGAAGGATGCCTGCACCACGATGTGCCCTCGGTGATGTTCAAGGCGACGCCGGACGAGGTCGAGACCGAAATCCGGGCGCAAATCGAGAAATGCCTTGCCATGGGATTGAACCCGTCGCATCTCGATTCGCACATGGGCACGCTGTTTGCCAGTTTTCCGTTTTTCCAGCGGTACCTGAAAGTCGGCATCGAATACAAGATTCCGGTGCTGTTGCCGGCGGGGCATCTCACCTATGTCGCGCAAGACACGCCGATCATGGTGGCCACCGCGCGCGACATGGGTAAGCAGGCGTGGGACGCCGGCCTGCCCGTCATTGACGACGTACACCCCGGCGGCCTTGGATGCAAGAAGCCCGAAGACAAGAAGGCGCAGGTCATCGAATTCCTTCGCACGCTCAAGCCGGGCATCACCGAATTCATCGTCCATTGCACGCGACCGACGGAGGTGTTTCCGTTCATCACGGGGTCCGGTCCGATGCGGCTCGCCGAACTCGAAACGATGATTGATCCCGAGGTGCGCAAGGTTGTCGAGGAAGAAAAGATCATCCTCACGACATGGCGCGAACTCAAGCAGCGCCGCGATCAGATCAAGCCGTGACGCAGCAGGGCAATGGCCGCGCGCCGGCGGAGGAAGAACACGCATGAAGGTCGCCGCCATCGAGCTGTACCATGTGTCCGTTCCGCTCAGGCAGACGTTCTGGCCGACGTGGATCCCGGGCTATCCCCAGACCCACAACCGGTTCACGCTGATCAAGCTGATAACGGACGAGGGGATCGAGGGATATTCCGCCGGATCGGCGATGGGCCGTGAACGCGAGGGACTCGGCGAATTGTTGGGCGGCTATATCCTCGGAAGCGATCCGACCGATATCCCCCGCGTGCAATCGCTGCTCAAACAGGCCGGTTTCCTGGGATGGCGCAATTACTGGATCGAACCAGCTTGCTGGGACATCCTTGGCAAGGCGAAGGGCAAACCCGTCTACGAACTCCTCGGCGGCATGGCCCGGCCCATCGAGGCGTATTGCTCGACCGGCGAAATGCACGACCCGGAAAAACGCGTGGACGAATTGCTCGCCATGCGCGCACGGGGGTTCAGGACAGCCAAGCTTCGCGTCAAGAACCGCGAACTCAAGGACGACATCCGCCATATCGAGGTCGTATCCAGGGGACTTGACGGCAAAATGGTCCTCGGCGTGGACGCCAATCAGGGATGGCTCGTGTCCATTGTGGACCGCATTCCCGCCTGGGATCTCGCCCGCGCGAGGGAGTTTGCCGCGGCCTGTCACGCCAACGGCCTTCGTTGGCTTGAAGAGCCGCTCGATTCGCGCGACTACGACGGCAACGCGGCGTTGAAGCGGGTTTCCCCCATCCGGATTTCGGGCGCCGAACTCAACTACGGCTGGGATGAAATCAAAATCATGTTCGAGAAGGACTGTTTCCACGTCTATCAGCCCGACGCGACCTTTGCCGGCGGCATTGCGCAGGTGAAGCAGGTCATTGACGCCTGCCATGCGCACAACCGCGAATTCTCGCCCCACACATGGACCAACGGCATCGGGTTTTACATCAACTGGAACATGGTCCTTGCCGATCCGGACAACGCGCTTCCGCTCGAATATCCCCTCGAGGAACCGTCTTGGGTTCCGCAGGAACGGGAAGGCATCATCGAACCCATCCTGCCCGATCGAAACGGGATGCTTGCGCCGTTCACACGCCCCGGATTGGGATTCGAGATCGATCGCCGGCTGCTCCGAAAATACGGCAAGCGCTTCTATCGCATGACGGAGACGGGACTCAAGATCCGCGTCATCCGCGAAAAGGGTCTTCGGGCCGCCCTCGCAATCAAGCGGAAGAAAGACGCCGGAAATCCCTGATAGGCCAAGCGCCGTACGAAGAGGGACAAACCAACCATCCGATCTTTCATGAGCCGGGGCGGGCATTGTCTGTTCCGATTTTGGACTGACAGCCAGCCGATTGAATCTGCCGAATACTTTTTGGACGAAACGCCATGTCGCCACGGACTTCAGGATCCTGGCAGGGGGCGTGTTGGATGACGCCGCACGAGGCACGGGCTAAAGTTCCCTTCAAACCTGCCGATACATCCTGCGGAACGTCCGAATGGCGGGCGTCCCGGATGAAACCGATGCAAGGAAGCAAAGGCGACGGATATCAGGGAGGAATTACGTCATGGGTTTGAGAATCAACACGAACATCGCCGCGATCAATGCCTCGCGCATCCTGCGGGCATCCACGAGCGACCTCAACAAAAGCCTCGAACGCTTGTCCAGCGGCCTGCGCATCAACCGGGCCGCGGACGATGCCGCAGGGCTGGCAATTGCGGAGACGCTGCGTTCGCAGATCCTGGGCACCCAGGTGGCGCAGCGCAATTCGCAAGACGGCATCAGCATGGTGCAGACGGCGGAAGGCGCCTTGACCGAAACGACCAACGCGCTTCAGCGCATGCGCGAACTGGCGGTGCAGGCGGCCAACGGCACGCAGGGAACGAGCAACCGCCTTGCGCTTCATGCCGAAGTGGCACAGTTGCTGGCCCAAATTGACAGCATCGCGATCGACACAGATTTCAATGGCATTCGGATGCTGAGCGCCGCGCAGACCGTGACGCTGCAGTCGGGCGCGATGACGAGTCAAACGCTGACCATCGTGTTGTCGGGCGCGAAGACGACGGATCTGCGCATCAGCCAGGTGGCCATTTCGACGGTGGCGACCGCCGTTTCGGCCCTCAGCACGATCGACCAGGCGCTGCAAAGCGTGAACAGCCTGCGCGCCCTGCTCGGCGCCACGCAGAACCGCCTCGAATTCACCATCAACACACTGGCCATCCAAGAGGAAAACTCGTCGGCGTCCGAAAGCGCCATCCGCGACGCGGACATCGCCAAGGAAACCATCCGGTTTACGCGCAACCAGATTCTGGTCAGCGCGGGTACGTCGGTGCTGGCCCAGGCCAATATCATTCCGCAGACGGCCCTGCAATTGCTCGGCGGACGGTAACTGGCGGGCTGGAAATGGGCCAAGCCCCCCGAGCCGGCCTCTCACGTGGTTGAATAGAACCGTTGCCTTGACACGAACCAAAATTGACGAGCGCCGCGCCCCGCGCGGCGCCTTTGATTTTTTCGCGCATCTGGCGTCAGGAGATGATGATCCACGGCGTGTCCTGCGAACGATGTGACTTTATGGACGAGACGGAACCTGCATCACCGCCCACAAAATCCACCTTGCCCACCGCGAAACTATGTCTTCACGCACTCGATCAATTTGGGAAGGGTTTCGCCGGCGGGTCCCCTGAGAAAAACATGGGTTACGGAAGTCGTGAAATCGGTTTCCTCGATATTGGCCTCGATGATGAATGCGCCGCTTTGCCGTGCCAGCACCGGCAGTCGGGCCGCGGGATACACTTGCGCGGAGGTGCCCACGACGATCAGCACGTTGCAGGTTTCGGCAAGACGGGCCGAATCCACGAGCGCCTGGCTGGGGATGGCCTCGCCGAACATGACGACATCGGGTTTCATCAGGGTGCCGCAAAAACAATACGGGGGTGAATCCGTTTGCTGTGACAAGTCGAGCGGATCCCGGTGGCGGCAGCGCGGACAAACAAGCCAATGCGCGTTGCCATGGTATTCGATGACGTTTTTGCTGCCGGCGGCCTGGTGGAGGTTGTCTATGTTTTGAGTGATGATCGCTTCGAGTTTCCCCATGGCTTCAAGTTCGGCGAGGGCGTGGTGCGCGGGATTCGGGCGGCTGCCACCCAATTTTGCGCCGAGTTCCAGCCAGAATTTCCAGACCTTGTCGGGATTGGCGTTATAGGCATCAATGGTGGCGTATTCGTTCGGCGGATACTTCAGCCAGATGCCGTCGTCTCCGCGAAAAGTCGGGATGCCGCTTTCGGCGGAAATGCCGGCGCCTGTCACGGCCACGGTTAGCCCGGAACTCTTGATGGCCTCGGCGGCCAGATGAAAAGGATCCATTACCGGATGGCCTCCAGACGGTCCATGCCGTTCATGTAGGGGCGCAACGCGGGCGGCACGACGACCGTCCCGTCCGCCTGCTGATAATTTTCGAGAATGGCGACAACGGTTCGCCCCACCGCCAGTCCCGACCCGTTGAGGGTGTGCGCGAATTCCGGTTTCTTGCCGCGGCGGAAGCGGATGTTCGCGCGGCGTGCCTGGAAGTCCGTGAAATTCGAGCAGGAACTGATTTCCCGGTAATTGTTCTGCCCCGGCAGCCAAACTTCGATATCGTAGGTCTTGGCCGCGGAGAAACCGAGATCGCCGGTGGAAAGCGAAACGACACGGTAGGCGAGGCCGAGTTTTTGAAGGATGCCCTCGGCGTTGGCGGTCAGGCTTTCGAGTTCATTCCATGATTGTTCCGGTGTGGTGAATTTCACCAGTTCGACTTTGTTGAATTGGTGCTGTCGAATCATGCCGCGGGTGTCTTTTCCATACGAACCGGCTTCGCTGCGAAAACAGGGGGTGTAGGCGCAATACTTAATGGGCAGCCGTTCCATGTCGAGGATTTCATCGCGGTGAATGTTTGTAACGGGCACTTCGGCGGTTGGAATAAGCCAGAGATCGAACCCTTCAAGCCGGAACAGGTCGGCGGCGAATTTGGGCAACTGGCCTGTCCCGCGCATCGAGTCGCTGTTGACGGCGAACGGCGGGAGGATTTCGGTGTAGCCGTTTTCGCGCGTATGGGTGTCAAGCATCAGGTTGATGATTGCGCGTTCGAGCAGCGCCCCTGGCCCTTTTGACAAGGAGAACCGCGCGCCGGACAATTTCGCCGCGCAATCGAAATCAAAAATGCCCAAGCCCTGACCGATGTCCACATGATCCTTCGGTTCAAAATCGAATACCGGTGGATCGCCCCAGATACGTTCGACGCGGTTGGCGGATTCATCCTTTCCAATCGGCACGCTTGTGTCCGGGATATTGGGAATCAGCAACAATTGTTCTTCGAGATCGGCTTCAGCCTGACGGGCCTGTTCATCGAGTTGCCGCGCGCGATCGGCGACGGCTTTCATTTGTTCGATGACTTCCGAAGCGTCCTGTTTGGCTTTCTTGAGCCGCGCGATTTCCTCCGAGGCGCGATTCTGTTCGGCGCGCAACTGTTCAAAATCGTGGAGTAGTTGCCGGCGGCGGGCGTCCAGTTGGAGGATGGGTTCGAGATCGAGGGGATTGTTCCGGTTCTTTAGCGCTTCACGCACGAGATCGGGCGTTTCCCGAAGCAGTTTCAGGTCAAGCATGACAAGTCTTCCTTTCCGTGCGGCTACCGCTTGCCGCGGATAATTCCCATGATCCGGTCGAAATCGTCCAAGGAGTAATACTCGATTTCGATGGAGCCGCGATTTTTCTTCCGGGTGCGAATCGTTACCTTGGTGCCCAAAATGCGCTGAAATTCCTCTTCGATTCCGGCGACGTTTGGATCCTTGGCCCGGGGGATTTTTTTCGGTTTTGGTTCCGCCGCCGAGGCAAGGCGTTCCGCTTCACGGACTGACAGGCCCAGTGTAATGATCTTGCGCGCCGCGGCGCGTTGCGCCTCGGCGGTCGGCAACGACAGGATCGCCCGTGCATGGCCCATCGAAAGATGGCCGTCCACCAGATGTTGCTGGAGATCGGGCGGAAGATTCAGGAGTCGCAAAATGTTGGTGACCGTGACTCGTTTTTTCCCGACTTCTTCGGCCAGTTGTTCCTGTGTCCAGTGAAATTCGGCAATCAGCGCCTGAAATCCCTGCGCCAGTTCGATGGGGTTGAGATCCTCGCGTTGGATGTTTTCGATCAACCCCAGCTTGAGCATGTCCGTATCGGACACGTCGCGCCGAATGGCGGGGATCTTGTCAAGGCCGGCCATGATGCACGCGCGGACGCGCCGCTCGCCGCTGACCAGTTCGTAGCCGTCCTCGCCCTTGCGCACAATAACCGGCTCTTGGACGCCGTCACGCTTGATCGAAGCCGCCAGTTCTTCGAGCGCTTCCTCACGGAACGCCTTGCGGGGCTGTTTGGGATTGGGCTTGAGGGTTGTCGGGTCGAGGTGCAACACCCTGTCGCCGTCGCCTGATTCGCCCCTCTGCGGGGCTTCCGCCGTCGCCGGCTCCTCCGGCCGAACCGATATCAGCGCGGTCAGACCGCGTCCAAGCGCTTTTTTCTTGCCTTCAGCCACGTGCCGCCACCTCCGCTGCCAACGCAATGTACGCGCGCGCCCCCGGCGATTTGGCATCATACAGGATGACCGGCTTTCCGAAACTCGGAGCCTCGCTCAAGGTTACATTGCGCGGGATTACCGTTTCATAGACCTTCTGACCAAGGTGTGCGCGCACATCCGCGACCACCTGGTTCGACAGGTTCGTGTGTTGGAACATCGTCAGCAGAACCCCTTGCAATTTGAGTTGCGGGTTCAGGCCATCGCGCACCAGGACGATGGTATGCAACAGTTCGCTCAGGCCTTCCAAGGCATAATACTCGCATTGCAGTGTGATCAAGACGCCGTCGGCGGCCACCAGTCCGTTCAGCGTCAACAAACCCAGCGATGGCGGGCAATCTATGAAAATATACTCGTATTTGTCGCGAATCGCCTCGATTTGCCGGCGTAGACGGAACTCGCGTCCCTCGGCATTGACCAGTTCGACCTCCGCGCCCACGAGATCTTTCGTCGAGGGCGCCACGGAAAGAAACTCCACGGGACCCGGTGTCACGACCTCACACAGGGCGACGCCGTCCACAAGCACGTCGTACACGGTTCGCTCCAATGTCGTCCGATCAATACCGACACCGCTCGACGCGTTGCCCTGCGGATCGAGATCCACCAGCAGCGTCGAACGTCCGGCCGCCGCCATGCAGGCGGCCAGATTGACGGCGGTCGTCGTCTTGCCGACCCCGCCTTTTTGATTTGCGACGACAATAACGCGTCCCATGCAGTTGTTCGATCCCCATTCCAATTCAAGCGCCAAGATGGATAATGATAAGGCCCAAATCCGTCTAAGTCAACCGGCCCATGGTGGGAAAAAGGAACTATCCCGGCACTTTGTGGCATAATAGGGACACAGGAGAAGGTTACACCGGCAACCGTGCGGCAGTGAGGATTTTTTCGGTACATGCGAGAAGTTGAAACGGCGCAGGTCAGGCGCCCTGTGCCGCCCTTGATTCGCAAAGCGCTCGAAGATCGGGGCATCAAGGAAGACGACGTCATCGTCGCGACCAATACCGATCTGGACATCGCCGGCGAGTATTCGGAGCGATGGCTGATCGTCACCCGCGAGCATGTCCTCATCTACATGCTCGAGGAGGAAGAGGGGGAAGGCGAGGCGCTGCTCATTCGCGAGGTCCCCATTGCCAAGATCGAAACGGCCCGCACGGACAGCCGCGTCGGTTCGGGATTCCTCGAGGCCAAAACCAGCGACAACGTCTACGAGGAATTGATCCGGTTTTCGAACAAGAACGCAGAGAAATTCTCGAAGGTCGCCAACAAAATCCGTTCGCTGGCCCAAGGCAAGCAGGTCGTCGTCCGTCCGGAGGAAGAAGAGGAACTGGTCCAGGGACGCTGCCAGAAGTGCGGCATCCGCCTTCCGGATCGCAGCATGACGATTTGCCCGAAATGCATGAAACGCGGGCTTGTCTTTTTGCGTTTCCTGGGTCGGACCAAGGAATACTGGCCACTGGCGACGCTTGGCATGGTCTTGGTTGTCTTGTCCATCCTGATTTCGCTGGTGCCGCCGGCCCTGACGCAGGTGCTGGTGGACAACGTATTCGCCGAAGACAAGCCCAGCGACATGGCAGGTTGGTTCCGGTGGCTGACGCGCCTGCTGGGGATAACGGATCACCAGCACTGGTTGTATCTGGTCGTGGGCGGGCTGATTGTCACGACGGCGTTGAGTTGCATCGTAGGCTGGCTGCGCGAACGGCTTGCCGCATGGGTAAACAACCGCCTCGGTTACGATCTGCGGCGCGATGTGTTCCAAAAAATGGAAGATCTGGCCGTCCGTTACCACGACAAGCACCCCGTCGGCCAACTCATGACCCGGTGCACGCAAGACGTGGAAACCCTCCAGAGTTTCATCAACCAGATAACGAGCGGTTTCGGTTATCAGATTATCCACGTCGTGGTGATTTCCGCCGTGATGTTCACGATGAACTGGAAACTGGCGCTGATTGCATGCTTGCCCGCGCCGGTCGTCATGACCTGTACGGTCTTTTTCTACAAGTACGTCGTGCCGGCGTGGAACAAGTACTGGACCACACGCTCGGATTTGTCAAATGTCCTGCACGCGTCGTTGTCCGGCGTGCGCGTGGTCAAAGCCTTCGCGCAGGAGAAGCACGAGGGGGAACGGTTCAAGAGTTACAGCGGGAAGTTCCGCGACGCGGGCCTGTACGTCGGATATGCGCAGGCGTGGTTCTACCCGCTGATGAGCTTCGTGTTCCAATTGGGCGGTTTTGTGGTTTGGCTTTACGGCGGCCACTTGGTGCTCGGGGCATCCATGAGTCTTGGGAAACTCCTGCAATTCCTCGGTTACTTGGGTATGTTTTACGGGCCGTTGAACTCGCTGACGCAGATGTCGAACTGGTTTACGTCGTTCACGACGCAGGCCCACCGTGTGTTTGAGGTGCTCGATCACGAACCGGAAATAACCGACAGTGCGGATTCCGTGGATATGCAAATCCAAGGGGCGATTTCGTTTAAAGGCGTGACTTTCGGCTACGATCCGCACATTCCCATCCTCCACAACGTCAATTTTGACATCAAGCCCGGCGAGATGATTGGCGTCGTCGGCCATAGTGGCAGCGGCAAATCCACCATGGTCAATCTCATCATGCGCTTTTATGAAGTCAACGACGGCGTCGTGACGATTGACAACATTGACATCCGCCGCATCCGAAAGACCTGTTTGCGCCGTCAGATCGGACTCGTTCCGCAGGATCCGTACCTTTTCGGGGGAACGGTGGCCGAGAACATATCGTATGGCAATCCGTCGGTCGCGCCGGAACTGATTCTGGACGCGGCGCTGGCCGCGAACGCGCACATGTTCATCACACGCATCCACGACGGCTACGACACGCGACTTGGCGAGCGCGGGTCGGGCTTGTCCGGCGGCGAACGCCAGCGCGTCGCCATCGCGCGGGCCCTCCTGTACAACCCGCGCATTTTGATTCTCGACGAGGCCACATCAAGCGTGGACACCATCGCGGAACGCGAAATTCAAAAGGCGTTGGAATCCCTCAGCCTTGGCCGGACGACCATCGCTGTCGCCCATCGTCTTTCGACGCTGCGCAACTGCGACCGCATCCTGGTCTTCGAGGAGGGCGTCATTCGCGAGCAAGGCACCCACGAGGAATTGCTGGAACTCAAGGGCATCTACAAGAAATTGGTGGATATTCAAACCCAGTTGACCAGCGATCGCGACACGTCGTTCGACAACCTGAGTTCGATTAACGAACTCGAAACCGTTGCCGAAAAGAAAGAAATCGAACCGAAGACTAAAAAAGAACGATCCGCGCCGGGACCCGTCCCGCGCATCCGCTATCTCGACACGAAGAAACTCCACATCCATCTGCTCGACGAAGGCGGCATGCACGTTACCTACGGCGACGAAGACTACGATTACGTGCATGCGTATCGTTGTTTCCCCGTTTCGCAACCCAGCGAATTCGTGGCCTTGTGGACGGGTGCATCGGCGCTTGAACACCGCGAGGTCGGCATGATCCGCCGCCTCCGCGAACTTTCGCCCAGTTCCCTGATGGCCGTCCAGCATGAATTGGCCAAGCGCTATTTCATCCATTACATCTCCAAGATCAACGACATCGAAGAGGATCTTGGATTCCTGTCCTGGAACGTCGAAACCGACAAGGGCCACATGGAATTCATGACCCGCCGTTGGGATCGCTACACCGTGGCGCAGGGCGGCCGCAACGGCCGCATTATCCTCGACGTGGATTACAACCGCTACGAAATCGAGGATCTCGACGATCTGGATTCCGCGAGCCGGGCCGTTTTCTTCAAATATATTTATTGGTAGGGCGGACTATTTCCCCCCGTGTTTGAAGGAAGGGCTGAATTGGTGAACACGGCTGGCCTTGTGAGGCAGGGAAACGGCGCCCGGAAGGCATGACGCATTTTGATCCATCGTCTACGGTGGGTTGAAATTTGATGTTTCGCGCCATATCGGTCATAATTGCAATTTCGCAAAACAATAAATGTCCAAGAAGGAAATGTATACCGCATGAGAAATTACTCGGTTGAAGATTTTTCCGGCAAGATTGACAGCCTGTACCGTCTGGTCATCCTCGCGGCGCGGCGCGCCAGCCAGATCAGCCGCACGGATTCGAGGCCGCTGGTTTCCGCGCATTCAAAAAAGCCCACGATCATCGCCCTGGAGGAGATCCTGGACGGCAAGGTGTCGCATACCACGGATGCGGGCGATGCGGAGGCATATCTCGAATAAAGAGATCGTTCTGGCCGTAACCGGATCGATTGCAGCATATAAGGCGTGCGAAATTGCCTCGCGTCTTGTCGAGTGGGGGGGGCATGTGACGCCGGTATTGACGCGGTCGGCATGCGAACTGGTTTGTCCGGCCACGCTGGAAGCCATCACGAACCGCCGCGCCATCACGGCGCTTTTTGAACCCTACGCCAACCCCGAAATCGAGCACATTGCCGTCGCGACACGCGCCCATCTGTTTCTCGTCGCCCCCGCCACGGCCAACATCCTTGCGAAGGCCGCCCACGGTATTGCGGACGACTGGCTCAGCACAACCCTGCTGGCCACGCGGGCGCCGATTTTGTTTGCGCCCGCGATGAACGCCAATATGTACAGTCATCCCGCGACGCAGGCGAATATCGAAATTCTGCGTACACGCGGTTGCCGGTTCATCGAACCGGAAACGGGCCGGTTGGCGTGCGGCACGACGGGCCAAGGCCGGCTGGCCAATCCGCTGTCCATCATCGAAGCGGCACTGCCCCTTGTTTCGTGCGACAAATCGCTGGAGGGCCGAAAGGTCCTCATTACCAGCGGCGGAACCCGAGAGCCCCTGGATCCCGTTCGCTACATCGGCAATCGTTCGTCCGGCAAGATGGGGCGGGCGCTCGCTGTCGAGGCGCTTGCCCGCGGCGCGCGGGTTACGGTCGTGACCGGGCCCTGCGAGACCGCGTTGCCTCATGGCGCCGAAGTCGTCGAAGTCGAAACGGCGCTCCAGATGGAGGAACAAACCCTGGCGCGCGCGAAAGAGGCTGACATTATCGTGTGCGCCGCTGCCGTGGCGGACTACCGCCCCGGGCAGTCTTTCGGGAAAAAACACAAGCGCACCGGGGCATCGCTTTCGATTACACTGGTTGAAAATCCCGACATTCTCGCCCAAATCGGCGCTTCCAAACGCGAAGGGCAGGTACTCGTGGGATTTGCCGCCGAAACCGAAGACCTTGCCGCCAACGCGGACCGCAAACTCGTGAAGAAAAATCTCGATCTAATCGTGGCGAACCAGGTCGGCGTTCCCGATTCCGGTTTTGGCATGGATACGCTGAATGCCCTTTTGCTTGGGCGCGACGGATTGAAGATGGAATGGCCGAACATGGCCAAGGAAGATCTCGCGCAACACCTGTTCGACGCCATCCTCGCAACACCTGATCGTTGCTGATCCGGCGTGAATCTTTCCGCTGTGCGTTTTGTCGTCGGTCGGGGCAGGGAAGAGTCTCTGGATGAAAAGGGCCGGAAGGACGCAAGCGATATCAACGACTTCATGGGACATCTGATAGTCCTTGCCGCACCCTGCACCTTTATGACCTGAAAAGTCGGGTCATGGGTGCGGGATTTCTTTGGCGGCAAATACCACCGAGCGGGGTGAGGGAGTCATTGTGTGGAAGAAAAAAACCGGAGGAGGATGCGAGCATCCTCCCCCGGTGATTTTCAATCCGATCAGGCCTTGGCCTTGGGCGGTTTGACCAAGGCGGACAAAACAGCGCCCGCGAAGCAGCCCGCGGCCGCAATGAGCATGGGCATTTTCCACGCCGCCAGTTTGGCCGCGAGCGCCAGTTCCGGCGAAGCCGCGGCTGCCGCGGCCGCTTTGGCCGCATCGGTGAAATAGCCCGCAATAAACGGACCGCAGATGCCGGCAACGCCATAGGCGAGGAACACCCAGCCGTAATTCAGGCCGACGTTCTTGTTGCCGAAGAAGTCCGCGGTCGCCGCCGGGAACAGGGCGAAATTCCCGCCGAAATTGAATCCGATGATGCAGGCGCCGGCGATTAGGCCCATTGTGCTGCCGCCAATCTTGTAGAAAGCGAGCATGATGACGCCCTGCAGAAGACACATCAGGAAGATGGAGGGTTTGCGTCCAATTTTGTCGGACACCGAACCCCAGATGATGCGGCCCATGCCGTTGAAGATGGCAAGGAGCGCCATCGCCGTGCCGGTAATCACGGCGACCTGATCCTTGTCGGCGGCGCCGCTGGCCAGCAGGGCGTCGGTGCCGAACAACGAGATGCAGCCAATCACCATGAGACCGGCCATGGCCGAACCCATGAATGTCAACCACAACAAGTAAAACTGCGGGGTTCCGAGCATTTCACCACTGGTCATGTCGAGCGCGCCGCTGGCGGCGGCCGTGGCCGGAGGCGGTGTCCAACCCTTGGGCTTGTAGCCGGCCGGGGGGTTGATCATGACGAGGCTGCCCAAAACGACACAGACGAGAAAAACGATACCGTACAGCAGGAAAACGCTCTGAACGCCGGGCAGGCCCATGAGGCTGGTCGTCTTGATCAAACCGGCATAATTCGCAGGGACAAGCCACAGGATGGTCTTGAATCCACCGGCGAGTTTCACCCACAGCGTCGCGCCAAAACCGAATCCGGCCACGGACAATCCGGTAATGAGGCCTTTTTTGTCCGGGAACCACTTGACGCCGACCGCAATCGGAACGACGTAGCCGAGGCCGATGCCCGCGCCGCCGATAAAGCCGATGCAGATGAGCTGCGCCAGATAGGTCTTGCCGAAAAGGCCGCCGAGGATGTAGCCGATGCCGAGCACGATGCCGCCTAGCATGGCAATCGGCCGCGGTCCGGTCTTCGCCTGAAGGCGTCCGGCGATAACCATGACGACGGCGAATACCGCCAAACCGGCGGAAAAAATGATTTGGGTTTGGGTGTTGGTGAAACCGTAGCCGCCGTCGGGCGCGCTGAGCGGCTTGGCGAACACGCTCCAGGCATAGATGGCGCCCAGGCACAATTGGATAAGGATCGCGCCGGCGACGACGATCCAGCGATTCATGGCAGGTTGTTCGGACATCTCATAATCCTCCCTAAAAAAACCGATGGGCCGGGCGTCCCACCACGGTACACCCGGCCCATCATGGTTACATGTTCCTCGATTGCCTTATTTCTTCGCTTGCAGTTTGTCGTGATCCTTGACCAGTGCCTCGACTACATGCGGATCGGCGAGCGTGGTCGTGTCGCCGATCTGGTCGGTCGCGTTTTCGGCGATCTTGCGCAGAATGCGGCGCATGATTTTGCCCGAACGCGTCTTGGGAAGCGCGGGCGCGAACTGGACCACGTCCGGCGCGGCAATCGGCCCGATTTCCTTGCGGACGTGTCCCACAAGTTCCTTGCGGAGTTCTTCGCTTTCCTCGACCCCGGCCTTGAGCGTCACGAAGGCGTAGAGACCCTGTCCCTTGATCTCGTGCGGCATGGGCGCCACAGCGGCCTCGGCGACTTTGGGATGGCTGACGAGCGCGCTTTCGACCTCGGCGGTTCCGATGCGGTGTCCGGACACGTTGACGACGTCGTCAATGCGGCCCATGAGCCAATAATCGCCGTCCGGGTCCTTGCGGGCGCCGTCGCCGGTGAAATACAGGTTCTTGTACATGGTGAAATAGGTTTCAATGAAGCGGTCGTGGTCACCCCACATGGTGCGCATCATGCCGGGCCACGGCTTCTTGATGCAGAGTTTGCCGCCTTCGTTGGCTTCGGCTTCGCTGCCGTCATCGCGCAACACCACCGGCTCAACGCCGAAGAACGGGCGCGTGGCGCTGCCGGGCTTCAGGGTGATCGCACCGGGGAACGGCGAAATCAGGATGCCGCCGGTCTCGGTCTGCCACCATGTGTCCACGATCGGGCAACGGCTGCCGCCGATGTGCTCGTAGTACCACATCCAGACTTCGGGATTGATCGGCTCGCCGACGGTGCCGAGCAGGCGGAGCGTGCTGAGATCGTATTTCTGCGGCCACTCGACGCCCTTGACGATGAGCGAACGGATCGCGGTCGGGGCGGTGTAGAAGATCGTGACCTTGTATTTTTCGCAGACTTGCCAGAAGCGCCCGGCGTCCGGGTAGGTGGGAACGCCCTCGAACATGAGCGAGGTCGCACCATTCGCGAGCGGACCGTACACGATGTAACTATGACCGGTCACCCAACCGATGTCGGCCGTGCACCAGTAGATGTCGTCCGGCTGAATGTCGAACAGGTATTTGTGCGTGAGCGCCGCATGCAGCAGATAGCCGGCAGTCGTGTGAACGACGCCCTTCGGCTTGCCGGTCGAACCGGATGTGTAGAGAATGAAAAGGGGATCTTCGGCATTCATCGGCTCCGGCGGGCAGTCCGCGCTGGCTTTTTCCATCAACTCTTCCGCCCACAGGTCCCGGCCTTCGACCATGTTGACTTCGGTATTGTCGCGCTTGAACACGATGACTTTCTCGATGCTCGGCGCGTTTTTGAGCGCTTCGTCGGAGATGCCCTTCAACGGGATATGCTTGCCGGCGCGCAGCGAAACATTCGTCGTCACGAGGATCTTGCAGGACGAGTCGTTGATGCGATCCTTGAGGGAGTCCGCGCTGAAACCGCCGAACACGATCGAGTGAATGGCGCCGATGCGCGTGCAGGCCAGCATTACGATTGGCAATTCGAGGATCATCGGCAGGTAGATGCAGACGCGATCGCCCTTTTTGACGCCCAGCGATTTCAGGATATTCGCGAACTTGCAGACTTCGCGATGCAATTCTTCATAGGTCAGCGTCTTGCTGTCCTCTTCGGGTTCGCCCTGCCATACCAGCGCCGCTTTCTTCGCGTTGGGGCCGTTCAGGTGGCGATCAAGGCAGTTGTAGGACACGTTCAGCACGCCATCGGCGAACCACGTATGCTTGATTACGCGCCCGTCGGTATTCCAAGTGTACTCGCGGCTTTTGGTCGGAGCCTTTACCCAGTCGAGTTGCTTGGCCTGTTCAAGCCAGAAACCGTCGGGGTCGTTGATCGATTGATCGTACATCGCCTGGTATTGCTCCAATGACTTGATATGCGCCTTTGCAGCGAAATCCGCCGGGGGGGCAAAGGTGCGATTCTCCGTCATGAGCGATTTCATGGAACTGCTCGTTGCATCACTGGCCATACTTCGTCATCCTCCATTGCTTGTTGTTGAAGCCATTCCTAAGCGCACGTTTCCCACCGCGACGTCCCGCGCAAGACATGGCTTTCGCCTTGGGCATTACACCCGCCATGTTTTCCCGCGCAAGACTTTTGCCGCGCACGAGCACTGCGAATTGTGTGATACGACCGCACATGCGCTCGATATTGGGGAATATATCATGCGGATAGTGCATATTCAAATTTTTACTTTTCCAATGCCCTCAACACGATTTTTGACAATACCCGCACGGCCGGTTCAATGGCGTCGTCATTGAAATCAAAGTGGGGGCTGTGCAGGGGCGGATTTTCCCGGCCCGGACGTCCCGTGCCCAGCCAGATCATCGCACCGGGAACCCGCTGCAAATAGTAGGCGAAATCCTCCGCGCCCATGGAAGGATGATCGATTTCCACCAACGCGTTCGGTCCCAAGGTTTCCTGGATGGTTTTTCGGGCCAGTTCCGTCATGGCGGTATCATTGGTTAATACCGGATAGGAATCGCCGAAGGCCACTTGGGCGGTTGCGCGGAATGCCGCGGCGACGCCCCGCGCAATGCGATCGATCGCGGATTGAACGGTGTCGCGCACCGCGGGCTTGAACGTGCGAAACGTCCCCTCGATGAACGCCGTTTCGGGAATGATGTTCTGCGCAACCCCACCCACGATCCGGCCCACAGTCACGACGGCGGGATCGGTCGGCGCAACCTCGCGGCTTACGATGCTTTGCAGGGCCGTCGTGATATGCGCCGCCACCACCAGCGAGTCCACGCCCTCGTCGGGATGGGCGCCGTGGCAGCCTTTTCCAATGACGTCAATGCGAAACCAGTCCGCGCTCGCCATGATCGTCCCTTCGCGGACGCCAAAGCGGCCGGCTGGAATCTCCGGCCATGCATGCTGCGCAAACACCGCCTTCACGCCGTCCAGCGCCCCTTCCTCCACCATCCGCCGCCCGCCGCCCTCGCGTTCCTCGGCGGGTTGAAAGATCAGTTTCACATTGCCGTTCAATTCCCTGCGGTGCAGGGATAAGGCCTTGGCCACGCCGCACAGGCAGGCTATATGGCCGTCGTGCCCACAGGCGTGCATTCGATGGGGTGTCTTGGATGCATAGATGCGGGGATCCGCTTCGTCCAACTCCAACGCGTCCATATCAGTCCGCAGAGCAACGGTATCGGTTCCTTGGCCTTCCAACCGGGCGACGATGCCCGTGCCCCCGGCATACCCCCGGGTGTAGGGAACGCCGATTTCGTCGAGAAAGGCCGCGATTCGGTCCGACGTCCAATGTTCCTCGAAACGAATCTCCGGATGGGCGTGAAAGTCGCGCCGCAAGGCAATCAGTTCCGGAACCATTGCTGCAATGGTGTCTTCAATCGCCATGTCTGTTTTCCCGGCGCGCGGAAAGCGAGGACCGATTTCCCGCGCGCCCGATTCTTCCAACCGTCTCTATTCTTCCAGCAGGTTCACTTCCTGCAAGGTCCACTTGCGCGGATTGATCCGCAAGGTCTTGATTTCATGCGGACCGAACGCGACATGAAAAGTTTTCTTCTTGAAGGGAAAATGCAGCGTGGTCGAAACAGGGCGTCCCGCCGTTTCATACCCGCGCACAATCAGGTCGTTCCCGTCTTCGCTCTTCTTGATCACCGATAGCAGGACATTGTCGGCCTCGGTGCCGACGAGGCTCGCACTCATGCGGCGGCGCCCCTTATGGGCCGATTCGATGTGGGCAAACGCCGGTTCGTTGAGTTCCCACGCCTTCTTGGGCACGCGTGCGTCTTCCCAGGGTCCTGCATGGGGAACGAGCCGTATTTTTACGGTCTGCCAGCCTTGATCCATGATGGCGTACGGCAGCGAGGAATCGTACCGCGCGCGGTCGTGATGGGCGTAGGCCGGGCTTCGCAGCATCGTCACGCGCATGACGTTGCCGCAAACGTCGAAACCATATTTCGAGTCGTTCAGGACCGCGAATCCATACGGTTCGCCCGCCACCGACCCCGTCAGGTCGAACCATTGCTGGCCGGGTTCCTCGAAACCGTGCGTATTGCGGAGTTGCACGCCGTAAGCCGTGTCGTATGCGGCCTGTCCGTCTTCGACGCAGGTTTCATAGGCCAGTTTCAGCATCGTGTATCGTTGCTGCCAGTTGATGCGAAACACACAGTCGATCGTGTCCACGTCGCGATACAGGGTAATGAATTGTTCCGCGGTTGATTTGTCGAACGTTGACGTTACGCGGATGGTCGCGAGCACGTCGCCGATTTCGAGGAGTTCAAGGCGGGCGTTTCCGAAGCGTCCGGCCTCGACGCGGAATTCCTCGTAGCCGTGGCTCCATGTGTCCGAGGAATCCACCATACAAGCAAGCACGTTACCTTTCCGAAGGACTTCACAATGGTTGTTTTTATCGTACAAGCGGCAGATGTGGCCGTCATACGGATCGAACTCAATCCGCCACCAGTCGTTTTCCAGCGAACTCCGATCACCGGCCAGCATGCGCGCATGATGAATGTTCCGTGCGCCGGACCGCGCGTGAAAGCAACGGTAGCCCATTGCGGGCAGTTCTGCCGTGAACGCATAACCGGTGCTTCCGATGCGCTCGGTGAGGACCGCCTGGCAGGCCACGGGTTGCTCTGTGTCGTCCACGAAATGGATCGGCTCCTCGAGCAACCGGTCCACGATGGGCGCGACACGGATGGTCTGCGTGACGGGCCACGGGAGCGGGTTGATCGCCACCACCGTGTTTCCCTCGGCGGTCGTGTCGATCGTGCGCGCCACACACTGAATGGCTTCGTTCGCGATGACATCGGCGCGATGGCGCGCGGCGCCAAGTTGATCGCGTGTGTCCTCGTAGGCGCTCTGGAGGCTTGTGCCCGCCAGCACATCGTGAAACTGGTTGTACAGCACATCCTTCCATGCGTATTCGAATTGCTGTTCCGGATAGGGATGCCCGTCGAGCAACCATGCGGCGGTCGCAAAGCGTTCCGCGGCCATCAATGCGTGCTCGCATTGGCGGTTGAGCCTCTTGATTTCGCTGTGCGCCGAATAGCACCCGCGCGCGTGATGCTGGAGATCCGTCGCAATCGTCGGTATATCGGACTTCTTCGTCGTTTTGAGAAACGCGTCGAAGAACTCGCGCAATGTTGAAAAGAGGACCTTCGGCAGTGTTCGGTCGCTTTTTGCCTGGATGATCTGTGCGATGGCCTTCCGGGTCGGCCCTCCACCGTGGTTGCCGACGCCGTAGAATCCAAGGATATGCGTCTGGCCGGGATTCAAGTGGGGGTTCATGGGCAGGCGCTTGATGCGTCCCAAGACTTCGTCGTGGGCGCCGTAACTTTCCTGAAGATTGCATGCCAGGATGACGCTGCCGTCGTTGGCCCGCCACCAGAACGTCGTCCCGTTCGGATAATCCATTTCATAAACCGGGCATGGTCTCATGTAAACGTAATAATCAATGCCAAGTTTCTTGTAAATCTGCGGAAGCGTGCCCGCGTGGCCGAAACTGTCGGGATTGAATCCCACGGTCGCCCGTGCCCCGAACTCCTTCTGAAAGAATCGTTGCGAATAGAGGCCATGGCGCACGAACGCCTCGCCACACGGGATGTTGCAGTCGGGTTCGACCCACCAACCGCCCGCCAGTTCCCAACGGCCTTCCCTGACGCGCGCTCGGATTTCCTCGAACATTTCCGGATCGGACGCTTTCACCCACGCATAGAAACAGGCGCTGCTGGCGGTGAATTTGAACGCGGGGGTTTCATTCATGCGATCGAGGGCGCTGCGAAACGTCGCGCGCACCTCCTCGTATCCTTCGGTCCATCGCCAGAGCCACGTGGGGTCAATATGACCGTGGCCAACCATGTGAACGGTACAATCGGTCGTCTTCGCCATGCGTCTTACTCCTTCTCGAGTCACGCTCCCATCCATGGGAGGGCCGGCGTCCCCGCCGGCCTGCCATCATCACTTCCGGCGCGCGAGGACGCGCGCCCGCCCTGCCGTGGCGCTTGCTTCTCAGATGCCTTTTGCCAGGAATTGTTTGCGCTGTTCTTCAATATATTCGTGGCCGCCGACATGAACGCTGCGGTAGATCGAGGGATTGATTCCCATTGCCTGGAGGCGTTCAACGGCTTCCGCATGGATCGCCCAGAAAACATACGCGGACGCGATGCCGCTGCCCGGACACATCCGTTCGTTGTCCTTCACGTCCACAAGGGCGTCGCCATGCGGTGAGCCATTATCAATACAGAGGTCCGCAACGTCAATCAGCTTGCCGGCTGGATGGACTGCCGCACACCGTTCCATTTGCCCGAAAGAGGCAATTCCTATGGTTGCAATGCCCCGTTCCCGGCACTGAATGGCTACTTCGATCACATTTGACGTGCGCCCCGAATTTGAATTGACGATCAACACATCGCCGCGTTTCATCTTGCTCGAATCCAAAGCGAGTCCCACGGTGCGCCGTTCGAGTTCGGCCATTTCTTCCGTGGCGCGCTCCGTCTTCCGGTGCTCCATCGTGTTGTCCACGTTGAGCGTGTAGGCGAATGGGGCAATGACCAGCATTCCTCCTGCCCGGCACAGTGCTTCATGGCGAAGCATGTGCCCCGTGTCCATCACGGCCAAGGCGCCGCCGTGCGCCAGACGGTCCGCGATCATCGCGCCTGCCTGTTCAATGCGCGCACGTTGTGTGCCGCGCACCTTGGCCAGAACCGCGTCCATTGCCTCGAAATACCTATCCAGATACATCGTTTTCCCTTTCTTTGAAACGGCCGTGGTATGTGGCAAAAGCCCTTCAACGCCTCTTCCGGCGTTTTTCATCCATGGGTCCCAAAACATTCAACCTAAGGCGGCTCAGCCGCAATGCATCAATCAAGGACATGATTTCTTTGTCCGCAACTTCTGGGCATCACACACAGAAGTTGCGGACAAAGAAACTATCCGCCACGATGTTTGTTGCATAGAATATTCACCAGACCCTCCGCGGGTTCGCACACCGGCGGATAACGCGTGAATGGGACAGGGACCTGACGGAACGATGCGGCGAACGGGGCCGTGATGAGACGTTTGCCGTTGAACACGCCGCCAGCCAAAACCAGGGGAATCCGGGCGCTTTTCCACGATACCCGGCATACCGTGTCGCAAACGAGGCGCGCGAGATGCCGGCCGGCAAGCCGGCATATCCTGCTTGAAGTCGGTTCGCCATGGCGCGCCAACTCGAAGACGACCGGCACGCAGGCCGCCACCCGCGGACCCGACACATGGCCGCTGCCCCGTTCCACGAGGTTCAGTACATCCCAAATCCGCGACACACTGTAGAACGCGCACAACCGATCGGCAAGCGCGGTTTTTTCAAGGCGTCCATCCGCCATGCGCATGGCCGCCGCAATCGCTTCGCGCCCGATCCAATACCCGCTGCCTTCGTCGCCGAACTGCGGACCGCAACCGCCGCAGGAGGCTTCTTGGCCGCTTTCATTGACCGCCGTGCAACTGGCGCCGGTCCCCGCAATCAACGCAACACCCCATCCCAGTCCGTATACTGCGAGGGCGATTTGGCGTTCTCCCACGCGTGTAATCGGCGCGGATCCAAACATATCCCTGGCCACGGACTCGAAAAGGGAAACGTCCATGGGCCCGCCCATTCCAATTCGGACAATGCGGCCGTTCAACCCCTCCACACGCTTGCGAACCGGTTCGAGCAGCGCACGGAACGCCTTGGCGCCGTCCACAGGCCGTGTGTAAAGGCCGCTGGCAGGCCCGCCAATCCAGCGTTCAAGGATGTCGCCTGTTTCCTTGGCCAACAAGACCCTTGTTTTGGTTCCGCCCCCCTCGATGGCGAGCAACAAACGTGCTTTCATTCAATAGTTTTATCCCAATTCGTTTGACAGATGGACATACACGGCCGCGGTCCAATGCAAATCCGCCACGACGCCGAATCCCACGCCGCCCTGTTCGCCTACCCCACCCTTGCGCGGCAATTCCGGCGGGGGCAGCGTTCCCGTCGAATCGTAATATTCGTAAAAACAACCCGTGCGCGCATACCAATGCGAGATTTCCCGCAGCGTGGCCCGGCCCAACGCCCGCGCTTCCTGGAAAAAGCCGTACGCCATCAACCCGTAATAGACCAGCAGGTTGACGTTTGGCCACATGGGACCGCGCCACATGTCTTGGCAGAAATCGCGTTCGTCCTGCGACACGCTCGCGAGCGGGGCGGCCGACCAGAATTCCTTGGGATTCGTCAGGTGCATCCGCAACGCTTCCGCGCGGTCGCGATCGGGAATCTCGGCCAGCAGAGGCATAAAACCCGCCGTCGTCTTTACAGGAACAAAATCGTCCTGCTCATCCAAGTCGTAATAAAACTGATCTTCGTCGTCCCACAACAACGCGTTGACGCGCCTGGCAATCTCGATATGTCGCCGCCGCCATTCCGCGACATCTTCGGTCCGGCCCAGGCACTGCGCCAATTTGCCCATGCAGCGGTATTCGGACGCCATGTAACAGGACAGGTCCACGGCGGTCATGCCGGCGATCCGGTCGAAACGGGGGCTATTGTCCATCCCGCTTTCGCCGCCGCGGGCGCCCCGCACCGGATCGGCGTCCACCCGTACGCGCCAGCCGTACAATCCATGGCCGTTTTTCCGGTTGTGTTCGAACCATTCAAGATACCGCACAACGGCGGGATACAGTTCCTGCAGGCATTCGGTTCTTCCGTTGCGTTCGTTCTGATGGCACAACGACCACGCGACAATGGGCGGTTGCGTATCCTCTTCCTCGCGATTGGGCTGCCCCGGCTGGACGGCCAACAGCAGTTTGCCGTCCGGGCGCTGTTTCACGAACAACGCGCGCATGGCCTCGTCGGCGATTTCGGCGTCCAGATACTGCAATCCCAATCCGTGAAAAGCGGTGTCCCACATCCACATGTGCCGGTGCGGCATGCGATCCGGTGTGGTCCATCGGTATGGCATGTCCATCTGGGGACTTTCGATATTGACTTTCTGAATGGAAACCGCCTTGAAAAAGGCCCGCCGCGCGGTATCGGACAACGATTCGGGAATGGCCGCCTCTTCGTAAAAACGCAGGCGGTCACGCACAATCGAATCCAGATCGGTGTCCAGCGCCGCGGATGCGTGCGCCAAAGCGTCGTCCGCGTCCGCGTAGGATATGGCAAGGCCAAACTGGTCATGCAGGCCCGTGCGGCGTTGGCGGACAGCCAGCCACCAACCATTTCCCGCAATCAACCGTCCCGTGTCCATTTCACGTGGCGCCGGATCTAAAAGCAACTGGACATCCATTCCCGTATCACTCGTCCCGATACGGAGCAACAGAGTCTGCCGATCAACGAAGGCGCCGTCCACCCGAATATCGGGAAAATCCGCCACCGCACAATGCCAGCAGTCCGACAGGCAATAGCCATCCGGTGTCTTGCGCGGCAAAAGCGGCGATCCGTTTACCGTCAATCTCGCCGTAACCCGGGGGGTCAGGTAAAAATACCATCCCAGCGTATCGGCAAGTCCGGCGGCCACAAACGGTTCGGCGTGGCGAGTTTCCCCGTCAACGCCGGAAAAGGCGAATAGGCCGCTTTGCGGCCAGACATTGGCCAGTTCATTTATCATGTGTCATTTTAAAGGGGTATGTGATCCCGTTTTTTTTCATGCCAAGGCGCGGATTTCGGCCAAAACTTCGCTGGCCCGGACGGCCAGCGCCTCGCATTGTCCGAGAATTTCCGCGCCGCGTCCCCGGCGCAATTCGAGGCGAAGGTTTGTGAATTCGCGGGCAAGCGGCACGACCTTGAAACCCCACTGGCGGGCAAGATCGCTTTTGCCCTTGGCGAGAAGACGGCAGAGACTGCCGTCGCATGCACAGACCGCGGCGCTGGCTTTGATGATTTGTGTGCGCGCCTCGTAGATGGCGGGCGAATCGTACACCAGATTGATCATGGCGTCCCGCGCGCGACGCATGATGTCGAGATCGTCGTAGCCTGCATCCGGTGTGAGTCCCGAGACCAGGTCCTCGATCCCGCTTGTATCAATCCCATGGGAACGGGCAAGAACCATGTCGAAGAAAAGCTGCTGCCGGTCGCTCGCAATCATGCGGGCGGCGATGACATCGCGCCAATGCCAGCAGACTTCGGGGGACGCCACCAAAATGACATGCATTTGGGCCGGAAACATTTCGAGGTGACGCTTGGGTTCCATGGGCGCCCACCGCCGGGTACGGACATAATCACTTAGATCATAGAGCATCTGCCCCCGGATGGCGTCGGAACCGATGTCGAGGTATACACTCGCCATTTCGCGCACGTCGTTGCTGACAATGCAAAAGACCTCGAAATCGTCCCCCAGAAAACGCGTGATCAGGCAGGGGGGCACGCCTTCCGGCAATTGCGCGTTTGTATGGGAAACGCTGTCGGCGTTGAACCAGGACGGCAAGTTCTCGTCGGGGCGGGCGCCGAGAAAGATTGGCGCCAACGCGCCGAGGTTTTCGGCCCGCAATCCCAGTTCCGACCACAGGTCGCTGAAGGCCAGAAAAGGCCCCGTAAGGGTTCGCTGGGTGCTGCCGCGCGTCCAGATCGGGTCATTGTGATAGGAAAAGGTGAACCATCCCCGCGCGCCGTTGGCGAAGGCATGGTTCATCATGAGGCGCATTTCGGGACACGTGTGCCATTCGGGCGTGTCGGTGGCGTAGACAAAGGCCGGCGCGATGGCCCATAATTGCTGGCCGGCGCACAGCGGCAGGTGTGCGCGGATCATTTCCCCCATCCGCCAAGGCTCATGCGATCCGTAATTGGCAATGCCGAGGGCGGGCAGCAGGGGCGCGACCAGCGGAACTTGGTTGGGCGATCGCAACAATAGCGACATCGGATGGACGGGATCGGCCTCTTCGACAAGACGCCGTCCGTCCAGCAGTTCCGCAAACGCGCGTTCGGGCGGCTCATGGTAGAAATTCCAGGCAAACACACTGGGCGAGTTTATGTGCGGCGCGACATGGGTGTGAATGAATTCCCGCCGGTAGATATAGGGTGTATCGAGGGGAAGCGGGCGCACGACGATGAATTTCACGCCGAACGGTTCAGCCAGCGCGAGTAGTTCGCGCCACTCGTCTTCCGTAAGGCGATCCACATCCTCCAACACGACGCAATTGTGGTGATGTTTGACCATGTCTTCGAGGGCCAGCGCCCAGTATTCCTGAAAAGCGATTCCGAGCATGGCCGCCAGACGCTTGGAGGCCCCGCCGCTCATGTAACATCCGATCGGCATGAAGGTGTCCAGCAGGGGATACCGCTTCGGCGGGCCGGCCGCCGCGACGCGGGCGGCATTTTCCCGGCACGCATGGGCTTCCTGCTCGCTCATGGCTCGGAACCGGATTTCCTCCACTTCGAACGATTCCGTCGCACGGACCGTTGCATACAGCCGAAGAATGACCGCTTCGATCGCTTCGGGAAATCCGTTGTGTTGGACGCACCGGGCAATGGTCCGCCATTCCCGCGACGGCGCGAGGCCGTCGAAATACACGCCGCCGGGATAGGTCCACTGCCATGCGGGAAACGCGTTGGCCGATGTGCAGCGATAGGTGATTTCGGCAACCGGATACTTGGAAACGTCTATGGGCAGCCTCGGATCGTTCCAGCCCAACGTGCTCAACGGCGCCCAGATGCTCGGGTCGTCCGCGGCCAGATTGTCAATCTGGCGGATATCCATGAAATGGCCCTCGATCCGCAGCGCGGTGTCCACCCGCCGGCAATTCGACGGTACATGACGCCATTCGGGTTCCGATTCGGCGTCTACGGGTGTCCATTGCGCAATGTCATCGGCCGTGAAACGGATGCTGGGAAGACTGTCCCGAATGACCGGATCGGGGCGATCGAGGATGGTTTTCAGGTATCCTGAATATTCGTAAATCATACAGGTTCCTAGGCCGCCGTCCGAATGCCGGCCTGCCGTCGCGAAAACATCTCGTCGGCGAATACACCGGCCAATATCGCGCCGCCGATGACAACGTACTCCAATTGGCTCGGAATTTCCAGAATGTTCACCAGATTTTTCAATACCACGATGAGCGAAGCCCCGACCACGACGCCGGCCACGTTGCCGGAACCGCCGCGGAGACTGCATCCGCCCAAGACCGCGCCGGCAATGGCGTAGAGTTCGTAGAAACTGCCGAAATCCGTCGGGCCGAGCGAATTGACGTTGAACGCGATCAGCAGACCACCGAATCCGCTTAAAAGCCCGCAAAGAGCGTAGGCTGTTATCTTCAGCCGGGTGATGGGGATGCCGCTGAATCGGGCGGCGTCTTCGTTGGCGCCCAGCGCGAAGAGATGGCGCCCTTGGGCGCTGAAATGGAGATAGGCGCCCTCCAAAACCGCAAGCATCATCAGGATGACAAAAGGAACCGAAACCAGACTGGAACCATCATCCGGAATGAAACCGCTGCCCAGCCACGTCAGATTGGGGAAGGCGGTGCCAAAGCCGCGTGTTGTGTCGCCGGTGATGAGCCGTGCAATGCCCCGATAGAAAAAAAGACCGCATAACGTCACGACAAACGGTTGCATTCGGGCCTTTGTAACCAGCAGACCATGCCACGCGCCGACCGCTATCGCGACACCCAGACTGGCGGGAATCGCCGCCGCGACCGGCCAGCCAAAGTCGCGCAGCAATACCGCGCAGATTATACCCACCAGCGCCACGACACTGCCGACGGACAAGTCTATGCCGCCCGTGATGATAACCAGCGCTTCGCCGAGGCTCAGAATGCCGAAAAGCCCTATCCACGGCAGAAGGTTGCGCAGGTTCTGCGGGGTTAAAAAGCGAATGGCGCCATGGGCATGCCGCTCCCACAGGCACGTCAGCACAATGAGACTCGCCAATAGAACGACAAGACCCAATACTTTTCTCAATTTAACCAAATTGTCGTGCTCCGTGCGGGCGGCCGAAAACCTTGCCAATACCTTTGTTTACGGCAGCCCGTGCGCCATAGGCGGATGTCGTTAGGCCGGAAATCTCAGGCTGGGCCGAGACGTCGCGGCGGGGCCGCCTCATCGTTTTCCCGTCAACTGTTTTAATTCCGACCAGAAAGCGTCAACATTCTCTTTCGTGATGACCTTTACGGGGATGATAATCTGTTTGCTGGAAGGGATGACAGATTTGTCGCCCTTGGCCAACGCGGTCAAGACCTTGACGGATTGATAACCGAACTCAAAGGGTTGCTGGACAATCGTTCCGGCGATATAACCGTCCTTGACCCCCTGCAACGCTTCTTCTTCCTCGTCGAAACAAACTATTTTAACCTGTCCGAGTTTGCCCGAATCGCGGACGCCGCTGAGAATACTGGGGCCGTTGTAACTCCACAATCCCACCAGGCAGGCCAGATCGCGATGCGTCACGAGCGCGTCCTGCGTGTTTCGCTTGGCCTTGACGCGATCCGTTTCATCCGTTCGCGTATCCACGATAACGATACCGGATCCCTTGATGGCGTCTTCAATGCCCCGCTTGCGGTCCACGGCGTTCTGGGCGTCGAGCGTGCCGACAAACAGCATGATTTTGCCGCCATTGGGCAGCGTCTTCTTGAGAAATTCACCCGCGGCGACACCCGCCTGATAATTGTCCGTTCCGATATAGCACATGCGATTGCTTTCGGGTGCGTCGGAATCCTGCGTTACGAGGTTCACCGCGGCGGCCGCCTTGTTCAACATCGCGGTCTGATTTGCCGGATCCTTCGGGCTGATTGCAATGCCCGACACACCGACGGTAATCAGGTCCTGCACGATGACCTGCTGTTCCTGCGCCGTGCCGGTCGAGGGAATACGGAACACGACTTCGGTTCCAAATTCCTTCGCGGCCTTTTCTGTGCCGGCCTTGGCTATTTTCCAGAAGTCCGAGGCGTTGTTCGTGACAAACGCCACTTTCGGAGCCGACTTGGCCGACTTGGCCGAAACCGGTTTAGACGAATCCGGGCCGGTCTTTTCCGGTTTCGAGGATTGGCCGCAGCCGAATGCCAATAAAGCCACAATCGTTATCGTCCATAGTGTCCGAATCATTGTTTCCTCTCCAGTTGATCCAATCCGACAACGTGAAACATCGCAACCGCCGTCTGTAGTCTATCCTGTGGAGAACCTCCGCCTCAATCTCGCGATCGTTCAGGGTCAGGCATGTCCGCCGAATAATATGTTATCTTATATACCGGAGCGGACGATTGATGAACACAAGAAAGAGCGGTGCATGCATTCGGGAAGCGGAAGCGTTCGCGGCGGAACATGACCCCGATCCGGCCCATGCGAGCCAAGTCTGCCGGAACGCGCTGGCGCTGTTTGATTCGTTGCGCGATTTTCATGGAATGGGGCCGGGCGATCGCGTCCTGTTGCATGCCGCCGCGCTGATGCACGACACCGGCTATGGCGCCGGTGTCGCAAAGCACAACAAGGCCTCGCGGGACCGCATCCTCAGCCAAAAACTGACGGGCCTGTCTATTCGCGAACTCATGATGATTGCCTGCATCGCACGCTATCACACCGGCCCCGAACCGGATCCGGATCACAAGGTCTACCGCGACCTGAAGCCCCGGGAACAGGAAAAGGTCGCGCGATTGGCCGCGATGTTGCGCATTGCGGACGGCCTCGACCGATCCCATGCGCAATCGGCCGAGGCGCTGCATGTTGATTGTGACGGTGCGACTGTCCGCATTCATGTTGTCCAGCCGGCCGCCTATCCGGGCGATATTGCCGCCGCGGTCCGCAAGGGCCGGCTCTTCGAAAAAGTGTTTGGCGTAACGCTGGAAATAAGCGCGGAGTAACCGCTCATGCGCCGTATCCTGTTGGTCAATCCAAACCGCATGTTGCCGCCCATAGCGCCCATCGGCCTCGAATATGTCGCCGCAAACCTACGCGAACACGGCTTCGATCCGGTCCTCTGCGACCTGGCCTTCGCCCAGGACTGGAAGGCGTGTCTGAAATCGTCGCTGGACGGCGTGTCGCCCGATGCGGTCGGCGTCAGCATTCGCAATCTCGACGACGCCTATTTCGCGAGCCAGGATTTCATCCTTGAAAAAATGGTTGAAATTATCCGCCACATTCGGACATTGACGGACAAGCCGATCATTCTCGGTGGTGTGGGATTTTCGATTGCGCCCCGTGAAATCCTGCGCTTTTCCGGGGCGGATTACGGCATCGCGGGCGACGGCGAATGGGCGTTTCCACAACTGCTCGAATGTCTTTCCACAGGCCGGATTCCGGACGACGTGCCCGGCGTGGTCTATTGGGCCGGCTCCGGCCTCGTTCGCGAAGTCGCGCCCAAACGCCGCGATATCCTACGCATGCCCGCTCCCGCGCGACGCCTGGCCGACAATGCCCGCTATTTTGCCGAGGGCGGCCAGGCGGGCATCGAAACCCGGCGCGGCTGCACGCAGAACTGCCTCTATTGCGTGGACACGCTCGCGAAGGGAATCGTGGCGCGCGCGCGCGGCACGTCTTCGTTGATCGCTGAAATCGAGGATTTGCTGGAACAGGGCATTGACGTGCTTCATCTTTGCGACAGCGAATGCAACGTTCCGCCGGAACCGTTGCTCAGACTGTGCGATGCCCTCGTGCAGCGGGGACTCGGCCATCGCATCCGCTGGTACGCCTACGCCGCGCCTGTGCCGTTCGATGCCCGGCTGGCGCGGCACATGGCCAAAGCCGGCTGCCGCGGCATCAACTTTGGCGTGGATCACGGCGTTCCGGAAATGTTGTGCCGCCTGGGCCGCATCCATTCGCCGGACGATGCCCGGAATGCGGCGCGGATCTGCCGTGAAACCGGCATCGCCTGCATGTTCGACATGTTGTTCGGCGGCCCCGGCGAGACGCCGGAAACCCTGAAACAGGCCATCGCGTTCGCGCGGGAGGCCGATCCCGATTGCGTCGGTCTTTCCTGCGGCATCCGCGTCTATCCGCACACCGGCCTGGCGCGCCAGATACGCGCCCAAGGGCCGCTCCACGCCAACCGCAACCTGCACGGCGCGGTGCGCGACAATCCGGAGCTGTTGCGCCCAATCTTCTACGTCAATGCGGCCATTGGAGAGAACATTCACGAACAGGTGGCCGCCCTAGTTGATGGCGATGCGCGTTTTTTTCATGCCGTTCCGTCGCAACTCGGGGCAAATTACAATTACAACAATAACTCGGTTCTTGCGAAAGCCATCCGCGACGGCGCCCGTGGCGCCTACTGGGACATCCTGCGGCAGTCACTTTCCAAGTCGCCGGATCCTATGGATAGATGACATGGACTTGGCCGGTTTGGGGAAATGGATGGTTCTTGTCGGTTTTGGGCTGGTGATATCGGGTGCTGTAATGTGGCTGGCTGGACGGTTTGGCCTTCCGTTTGGCCGCCTGCCGGGCGACATCGCCGTCGAACGCGGACGATTTTCCCTTTATTTGCCGATCGCTTCCTGCCTTGTGGCCAGTATTGTGTTGACCCTGCTGGTCAATCTGATCCTGCGTATCCTGCAAAAGTAGGGCGCGCCCTTATTTTTCGGATTTTGGCGGATATTTGATTTGAAGATGTAGTTCATTCAACTGTTTCGGCGTGACCTCGCTCGGCGCGCCCATGAGTAGATCCTGCGCTTTTTGAGTCAGCGGAAACGCGATCACTTCGCGGATATTCGGCTCGTCGGCGAGCAGCATCACGATGCGATCCAGGCCCGGCGCAATGCCTCCGTGGGGCGGCGCCCCGTAATGAAACGCTTTCCACAGCGCCGGGAACTTGGTGGTGACGACTTCTTCGGGGTATCCGGCAATCTCGAATGCCTTGAGCATGATGTCGGGGCGGTGGTTGCGGATCGCGCCGGACGACAATTCGATCCCATTGCAAACGATGTCGTATTGATACGCAAGCACCTCGAGCGGATCTTGGTTCAACAACGCATCGAGGCCGCCCTGCGGCATCGAGAACGGATTGTGCGAAAAGTCTATCTTCTTTTCTTCCTCGTTGTACTCGAACATCGGGAAATCCACGATCCAGCAAAAGGCGGCAAGGTTCGGATCAATCAGACCGAGCGCATTGCCGAGATATACACGCACCTTGCCCATGATGGCGTTTGTCGCGGCCCGGTCGCCCGCGCCGAAGAACAACGCATCGCCCTCCTTCGCCCCGGTCGCTTCGAGCAGCGCCTTTTTTTCGTCCTCCCTGAAAAATTTGACGATCGGCCCTTTCAGGTCGCCCTCGCGCAACGCGATCCATGCAAGGCCTTTCGCGCCTTCCGCCTTTGCGAACGCCTCGGCGTCGTCGAAGAATTTGCGCGGCTGTGCCGCTGCGCCCGGCGCCAGAATCGCTTTCACCGCCCCCTTCGGGTTGCGGGCCGATGAAGCGAATACCTTGAGGTCCGATTCGGCAAAGATGCCCGTGACGTCAATCATTTCAAGGCCAAACCGCAGATCGGGCTTGTCCATGCCGTATTTTTCCATGGCCGTCCGGTAGGGAATCCGCGGGAACGTTTCCGACTGGATCCGCTTCGTGCCGAGTTCCTTGAACACGCGACACATGAGCAGTTCCAGTTCCGCGAAAAGATCGTCCTGCGTGATGAACGACATCTCGATATCAATCTGGTAAAACTCGCCCGGACTCCGGTCCGCGCGCGAATCCTCGTCGCGGAAACACGGCGCGATCTGGAAATACCGGTCGAACCCCGAAATCATGAGCAACTGCTTGAACTGCTGCGGCGCCTGCGGCAAGGCATAGAACTGGCCCGGATACAGGCGGCTCGGCACGAGGTAGTCGCGCGCGCCTTCCGGCGACGAACTGGTCAGGATCGGCGTGTGGAATTCCGTGAATCCGCGCGAGGTCAAATGCTCGCGAACGAGATGGGCCGTCCGCGAACGCAGCATGATGTTGCGGTGCATGTGTTCGCGGCGCAAGTCGAGAAAGCGGTATTGCAACCGCGTGTCTTCCGGGCATTCGAGATCTTGATTGACCGGAAACGGCAGCGTGTCGCAACCCGATTCGACCACGAGCGCCTCGGCGACCAGTTCGATCTCGCCCGTGCCGATGTTCGGATTGACCGTGTCGGGCGTGCGCATGACCACCTTGCCGGTCACGGTCAAGACGCTCTCGAATCGCACCTGCTCCGCCGCGGAGAAGAACGGCCGGTCCGGATTCACCACGATCTGTGTTATGCCGTAATGATCGCGCAAATCTATGAAGATGACGCCTCCGTGATCGCGCTTGCGATGTACCCAGCCCGACAGTCGGACTTCCTGCCCGGCATCCGCCGCGCGCAACGCCCCGCATGTGTGGGTCCTGAATGGATGCATGAAAAACATCTCCGTGATGATAGTTCGTGTCCGTGCTCGCAATGACGTTCGTCGTCGAGAACTCGAGCGCGTAACCGCCGGGTTCCATGAGTAGAGTGGGCCGCCCGTGGCGCGCTTCCAGGGTCAATCTCCCGGATGCTCGAAACGAGTATGATGGCAAGCACGAACGCCGCCGGTTATGCCGTATTTCTCTGACTGTGGTATGGTATCGGGAATCGCGGGATTCGTTCAAATCCACCGTTGTTCTGCGTGTTGTTCTGTAAACGAAATCACCGGCATGAATCCGGTTCATGATGAAAAGGATCTTTCGATGTCCGATGAATCTTGGTGCGATTGGGAAGCGTTGATGCAACGGGTGCTCCGGCATTATCACGGGGCCGAAGACTCGATCCATGGCCCCGAACACTGGCGGCGCGTCGAACGCTTCGGACTGGACATAGCGGAACATACGGGCGCCGATCGCATGGTTGTGCGGCTTTTTGCATGGTTTCATGACGCCGGGCGCGTCAATCAACATACCGACCCGGGCCATGGGAGGCGCGGAGCGGAACTGGCGCGTTTGCTGAAAGGCGAATTGTTCGACTTGCCGGCCCCGGCCTTTGACACGCTTGTCTATGCCTGCACCTGGCACACGGATGAACGGTTCAACGACGATCCCACCATCGGCGCCTGCTGGGATGCGGACCGGCTCGACCTTGGCCGGGTGGGCATCACGCCCTCGCCGCGTTTCATGAATTCGGACTATGCCAAAAGGCTCGCCCAAAAACGGGAGAACGGGTGAACCGGTGAAACGCGTTTCCTGCCCGTTCACCGGGCTTGCACAAATGGACACACGACAAGGCCGTGTGGTATTTGTACAGGAAGTAGGATATGAAAAACATGCGTCTTAGCCGCGAAGCAATCTTCGCCGGGGAGGAAGTGCCATGAAAATCGTTGCCGTGCTGGGAAGTCCCCGATCGAACGGGAACAGCGCCGCCATCGCCGGGCGTTTTCTTGAAACCGCCGCGAAACATGGGGCGGAAATACGGTCGTTCATCTTGAACGACCTGACCTATCGGGGCTGCCAGGCCTGCATGGCCTGCAAGAAAACCTCGGAGACCTGCATCCTGCAAGACGACCTGTCCGGTGTGCTGCAGGCGGTGCGGGAAGCGGATGTCGTCGTCCTTGCCTCGCCCGTCTACTACGGGGACGTCACGGGACAGATGAAACTCTTCATAGACCGCACCTATTGTTTTCTCACCCCCGATTTTCATTCCAACCCGAAGCGATCGCGACTCGCGCCGGGAAAGATCGCGGTCTTTGTGCAAACGCAAGGACTCGCGGACGATTCCATCTTTGCCGATGTTTTTCCCCGCTACCAAGCGATGCTGGCGTTCATCGGCATCGAAGAAGCGCACCTGCTGCGTGGCTGCGGCCTCGCGAAACGCGACGACGTCCGCAACCGCGCCGATGTGCTCGAACAGGCCGAAGAACTTGCCGTTCGACTCCTGAAGCAAAACGATCGTTGAAGAAGGATCTGTTCGGAAAATGCGATTTGAAGGGCGCATTTACCGGCCGCCCAGCGAGGCCCGGAGCCTGCTGATTCAACTCACGGTGGGATGCAGCCACAACCGGTGTTCGTTCTGCGCGATGTACCGGGACAAGCAATACCGGGTTCGGCCTCTCGCGGAGGTCTGCGACGACGTGGATTGGGCGGCGAGGGCCATGCCCAACGTCCGGCGCGTTTTCATCTGCGACGGCGACGCCCTGAGCGCCGGATTTGAAACCTTCGCGGCCCTGTGCCGCCATATTGGAACCCGCTTCCCGCAACTGGAACGGATTTCCTGTTATGTCAATGCGCGGGATATCCTGCGCCTTTCCGAGGACGAATTGCGGACACTGCGAAGCCTTGGATTTTCGCTCGGCTATCTCGGATTGGAGAGCGGAAGCCTCGCCGTTCTGCGAGCCATTCACAAAGGCGCCACGCCCGCCGACATGGTCGAAATGGCCGGCAAGGCCCGCGACGCCGGCATTGCGTTGTCGGTCATCGTGCTTCTGGGCGCCGGCGGGCGCGCGCTGTCCGAAGACCACGTGCGCGGCTCCGTCGAAATCGTGAACAAGATACAACCCCGGTATCTGTCGTTCCTCACCGCCATGATCGTGCCCACGACGCCCCTGATGGACGACACGCGGCAGGGCCGTTTTCAACCCTTGACGGATCGGGCCATTCTCCGGGAGGCACGGGACATGCTCGCGGGACTTGCGCTGGCCGACACCCTCTTTCGGATGAATCACGTCTCCAATCTAATCGCGATCGGCGGCCGGCTCCCCACCGACCAGGCGGCCCTGCTCCGGCAACTGGACTCGCTCCTCCCCATGGCCCAGGAAACGGTATCCTGCGTCTGCACCGGGGCAGACGCCCTCATGCTTTGACGATACCCATTGAACACATGCGCCATCGCATATCCAACCTTTTTGGTGTCGGCTGAAACGAACCGTTACCACGCGGTGGCCAGGAAATGGTCCAGCGCCGTTTGGTCCATGCGCACGCGTTGTTCGAGCGGCAGGCGCGACGGGGTTTCAATCGTATAGACGCGGGGTGCGTTGAAAAGGCGGAGATAATTTCCGATGCTCAGTTTCCGCGCCAGTTGCACGCACCGCAGGGTCCACATCGGCGCGCGGATAAGGCCGTCGCGCACTTTGAGGATCGCCATGGACGCGTCCCGATCGATGGGCGTGCCGCCGGCGCGCAGCGTTTCCAGCAATGCGCGGACGGCGGCCGTGTCTTTTTCCGCGTATTGATAGAGGTAAAATCCCGTCGCGCCGCCGTCTTCGTGAAAATCCAGCGCAAGGTCATGGCGCTTGCCGTCAAGAACGTCGCGGACGAACCGCGTTTCCTGTCCCCGGCACGATGAAAAGTCGCGGTTCAGGTCGAATCCATCGCCATTTCTTCGCCGGTTGTGCGCCCATCCCCACGGATTGGCGAGGGGGATGATATCGAAGGCGGTATCCGGATACAGGCGTTCATCGGCGGCGAGCCGTTCGATAAAACGCAGCAGGCATTCGACGCCCGCCGGTTCGTTGCCGTGAATCGTGCCCAGCAAAAAACAACGCCGCTTGACGGCCTCCCCCGGTTCGCGAACGACCAGCCAAAACGGCGCGGCAAAGCCGTCGTAAGTCACGGTTCCCAATTCGCGAACGACGACGCGGCCCGAGGCCGCCGCCGCGGCGAGACGGCTCTCCACGTCGGCAATATCCCGTACCTGCGGCGCGTTCCGGTATGCCGGCGACGGCCGCATATACGCAAAATAGCCGGCGGACACGGCCGTGGCCGCAATCAGGACGCATAATCCGGCGATGGGCCATCGCCTGCCCTTGCCGAAGATTCCCATGACCGGTTTTCCTCCTCGGGCGATTTACCGGGAAATCGCGGTACGGATCATTCGGATGACGGCATCACCCATTTCCTGTTCGACTTCGGGCGCCCACCGCACGGGGCAGGCGTATTGAATCTGGATGACCTGGCCCTGGTAGATGTTCGCCTCGACAAGCGATCGCGTGGGAATGTAGAGGTTATGCTCGCCCATGTAGGCGAAAACCATGATCGGGCGATCGTTTCGAAATTCATTTTTCACCCGGAGACCGATAGGCGCGCAGACTTCGCCCTGCATGGCCACGAAAACGAGAGGGCCGATCGTCGCCACGATGGTTTCCTCGTAGCGGCAGGGGAATTCGCGGGCTTCCGGCAACCGGTCCACAAGGAAAGCGTCGTCGGTGCAAACCATGTCGGTGGTTTTCACGGGAAACGGCAGCCCTTCCCTGTATCTTCGCAGCAATTCGCGCAGCCAGTTGGTATGGCGGTGCCGTTGGGGGTAGGGCACGAGACCGATGTCGAGCGGCGCGCCCATGACGGCGGCCAGGCGCTCGGCCTCCTCGCGCGGCATGGGCGGCGCGAGCGGCAGCGGGATCACCGCCATTTCCGAACGAATCGAACCGGTGACATCCTGCATGGGACCGTTCAGAACGGACATGGCGGCGTCGGCCAATGCCCTGCCGAGCCGCTGGACGCGCGGAATACCGTGGCCAAACGGCATGACGGCGAACTGGTTGCCCCCGCATGCGTCGGCATACAAGGGCAAGCATCCCGGCAGGCGCGCCTCGAGTTCGTCGAGTGCGTACCCGCAATGGCCGACGCCGATATGATCCTCCGTGGCCTGAATCGGATGCGCGGGATGGTTGAAAAGAACCGCGACGGGCGCGTCGCCCTTGACCACTTTCAGGACCTGGATTTCCTTGTCAATCACTTCCGCGCCCATGCGGATGACAAAATCGCCCTCGCCGGAACCGAAAAAGAGCCTTACGGGGCCTTGTTCGTTCTCGATGGCTTTCTGGACGAGATCGAAGATCCGGTCCGCGAGCCAGCGGCCGTACGCGAAATTGTCCGGCACGATCTGAATGGGCGCCTCGTGATTGTGCGTGGCGAGAAGAATGAGACGTTCCGGCGGAATACCGAGTTCATCCCGGCACCGGACCCGCAGGATGGGCGTGGCCACGTCGAGACAATTCAAATCGTACGTCACGACGACCATGCGCGCCGTGCCGTCGTTCAACACCAGCGCGCGGGCGTACAGATCGTGGTCCACGGCAACATGCTTCTTACCGGTGACAAGGACGCGCGGCACATCGTCCCTCGGCGTAATGACGGCCTTCGCCGTGCCGGCGGTCATCTCGATTCCGCAAACCGCACTTGCGGCCGACATGCACAAACATGCGAATACGACAATTCTCATGGCAAGCACCTCCGGCGTTTCCTGGCAACCAACGCTATTGTACGCAATTGCCGGCGATCAAAATAAGACGCAATGAAAAGAACCGGATTGACGAAGCACCGCCAATATCCGGCGCCCGCCTTTTTGCTTTGCGTCAAGATTCTTTTGGACAGCAATCACTCTTCCTCTTGCTCTTGCTCTTGCTCTTGCTCTTGCTCTTGCTCTTGCTCTTGCTCGTACTTGCAAGCGTCATCATAATCGAACAAAACCGTTTGCCTAAGGGGACAAACTGTCTTTTCCCCATACTCTCTCTCGATAACGAGTACGAGTACGAGCAAGATCACGAGAGCACGAGAGCACGAGGGGGGGAGGAGACACGGCGGAGGTCTCTACCATCGGATATCACGCTCTTCCGCACAATTAGAGCGAGTACGGAAAGGGCGTGGGACAGACTGTCCAGTCTGTCGATCCTTGTAAATTTTCCAGTACCAGGATGACAGGCTGGACATCCTGTCCTACGTTCCGTGCCCAAGGGACTTTCCGTACACGCTCTTAGATGGGTCTTCCCTGTTCGCATCCGTTCGCGAGTTGGACATGGGAGCGCGAACGGGTTAGTATGTGTCTCGGTCGTTTGCGGTCATGAAAGATGGAGGAGGTCACTGCGCTCGTGTCGGATTTGTATGCGCTCGAGTTGGGCGGCAAACTGCTGACCGGCGCGGCGTTTGTCCCGTATCTGGCATGGGGTGTCTATGCGCTGCGGCGCCGCTATCGTTTTCATGAGGACATTCCGCGCCGGATCGAAGCCGTTACCTTGATAGGGCTGGTCCTTTTCGTAGCCCTTGAGACCTATCTCCTCCACCGTTTCATGCGGGACAGTCCGGGCTATTTTTTCTTTGCGGTGCTTGGGCTGCTGGTGTCGGCCATGGCGTTGTACGGTCCGATGCTGATCTCGCTGTCCTCGCAGATTATCGTGGACATGGTCATGCCGTCCGAGCGATCGAAGACGCACGAGCCCGGCTACGGTCCGGCGGAGGCGCTCGAACGGGCGGGCGATTTCGAGGGTGCGTTGCAGGAGTATCTGATCATTGCGCGAATGTTCCCCCGCGAACCGGCGGTGTTGCTGCGCATCGCGGAGTGCTGCCTGCGTCTGAATCGAACAGCGGAAGCGGCGGGATGGTTCGAGCGGGCCGCGAATTATCTCGATTCGGCCGAGCGGTGTCTGCAGGTGGCAAACCGGCTTTGCGAACTGTACAATCGGCAATTGAACCGTCCCGAAGAAGCGGTTCGTGTATTGGAGGCCTATCTGGACCGGTATCCGGACGCGGAATATGCCGAATCGGTCCGGCAGCGCCTGAAACGATACGGCACGAAGGCGTGAGCGCGTGCCCCATTGGAAGGAAACGATCATGAAATTCCGGCTCGAAGGCGTCATCCCCGCCATGCTTACCCCCTTTACAAGCCGGGGCGAACGGGTGGATTACGATAAGGCGTGCGCGCTGGCGGTCCGGCTGGCCGGCCAAGGCGTGCACGGCGTGTTTCCCTGCGGCACGACGGGCGAAGGGCTGTTGATGACGCTCGACGAGCGCAAGCGGCTGATTGCGGAGGTGGTGAAAGCGGTGCGCGGCCGCATCAAGGTCGTCGCGCACACCGGTTGTTTCGACACGACCTCGACCATCGAACTGACGTGTCATGCGTTCGAGGCGGGCGCGGACGCGGCCGGCGTGGTGACGCCGGGGTTCTACGGCTATGACAACGTTTCGCTGTCGGCTCATTTCGGCGCGGTGGCCAAGGCCGCCCACGGCAAGCCGATCCTGCTCTACAACATTCCCGGCTGCGCACGAAATGTGCTCACGCCGAAACTGGTCGTGGAACTGGCCAACCGGCATGAAAACATCGTGGGCATGAAAGACAGCAGCGGGAACATGTCGGCGTTGACGCAGATCCTGGCGCACGCGCCGCGCGGCTTCACGGTGATCAACGGCGTGGACGAATACTCCTACCAGGCGCTGCTGGCCGGCGCCAAGGGGTGCGTCTCCAGCACGGCGAACGTCGTGCCGGAGTTGTTCTTGGCCGTATTCGACAACGTGCGGGCCGGCAACCTCAAGAAAGCATGGAACGCGCAAATCAAATTGTCGGATGCGTGCGGATTCTTTCATTACGGCTCCTATGTAGCGTATTACAAGGAAGGACTTCGTTTGCGCGGATTCGACCCGGGCGCGGTGCGCCCGCCCCAGCGCGAACTCGGCGCCGCGGAACGAAAGGCGTTCGCCAAATCGCTCAAGGAATCCGGTATTTTATAACAACGCAGTGAGGTCATCGTGGCGGTCCGGCTGTCGCTTATAATTCCCGCCTACAATGAGGCAAAGCGCATCGGCCCGACTTTGCACGATGCCGAGACGTACCTTGCCCGGCAGCCGTTTGCGTCGGAAATCATCGTCGTGGACGACGGCAGCCTCGACAGTACCGCGCAGGTTGTCCGCCACTCGTTTCCCGGCGTGAAACTAATCAGTTACCACCCCAATTGCGGAAAGGGGCATGCCGTGAAAGTGGGCATGCAGTTTGCCGACGGCGATTACCGCGTCTTTTCCGATGCCGACGGATCGACACCCATCCAAGAATTGGAAAAATTCTGGCCCTGTTTCGATGCCGGCGCCGACATCGTTATCGGATCGCGTTCGATGCCCAAATCCAATGTCGAAGTCCGGCAGCATTTGCTACGTGAAACCATGGGACGCATCTTCAACCTGTTCGTCAAGGCCCTTGTTGTCGGCGGTTATGTGGACACCCAATGCGGATTCAAGGGATTCACCCAGCGCGCTGCCGGAATCGTTTTCCCGCGCCAGCGGCTCGACGGGTTCAGTTTCGACACCGAATTGCTGTTTATTGCACGGCGCCACGGCCTGCGCGTTGAACAGGTCCCCATTCGATGGCGAAATTCCGCACGAAGCCGCGTCAGCATCTTTTCGGATTCGCCGCGCATGTTCCGCGACCTTTTCCGTATACGCCTCAACGACTGGCTGGGCCGCTACAAATAAACGCGCGGCCTATGGAATAAAACTCACGGTGCTTTTGAGGCTCGCAATCCATTCGGCCATGAGTTTGGCGGCGTTTTCGGCGTCGCGAAGCGAGATCAGTTCGACAGGCGAGTGCATATACCGGTTCGGGATGCTCACCAGTCCCGCCGCGACGCCGCCCCGGCTGAGTTGGATCGCGTTGGCGTCGGTGCCGGTTCCTCGCGGTTCGGCGGCCACTTGGTACGGAATCTTCTTGCTTTTGGCCACTGCGATGAGTTGCCGATAAACGATCGGGTTGATATTGGGCCCCCGGGCGATGATGGGCCCGCTGTGGATCTTCCCCTCACCGTAACGCTTGACGTCCGCGCTCGGGTAATCCGTCGCGTGGCCGACGTCCACGGCGATGCCCGCATGCGGATGGCAGCCATAACTGCTCGTAATCGCCCCACGCAGGCCGATCTCCTCGGCGACCGTGGTCACGCAGTACACGGCGCAGTCAATCTTGCGCTTTTCGAGCAGCCGCATCGCCTCGATGATCACGAACGCGCCGATGCGGTCGTCGAACCCGCGCGCCACGACCTTGTCGTCCTGCAACGCGACGAATCCGGCATCGGTCGTGATGGGATCGCCGATCGCGACAAGTTTTTCGGCGTCCTTCTTGTTCTTTGCGCCGATGTCCACCCACATTTGGTGCATCTTGAGCGCCTTGCCGCGGTCTTCCTGGTCCATCATGTGAATCGCGGTGCGCCCGATGACGCCCTGCACCGGTCCCTTCGCCCCGTGAATCGTCACGCGCTGTCCTGCGAGCACTGCCGGATCGATCCCGCCGATCGGCACGAACGCGATGAACCCCTTGTCGTCAATGTTGTTGACCATGAGGCCGATCTCGTCAACATGTCCCGCGAGCATCACGCGCAACGCGGCATCGGGATTGCGCACGGCGTACTGATTGCCGTGGACGTCCTTGTAGACCTTGTCCACGTACGGTTCGACATAGGCCTTGCAGACCTCCTGCACCTTTTCTTCAAAGCCGGACGGACTCGCGGTCGTTACCAGCCGTTTCAGGAATTCGAGCGATTCGGCACGCATGATCAGGCTCCTCCGCCGCGCACAGCGGCTTTGATGGCTTTCAGGTTCTTCATGGCGCGGTCGCCGCCGCGTCCAAACAGGTCGTGCAGGCGTTCGTACTCCGCGAACAGTTTCATGTACATTGCATGGTTCCCGGCATTGGGCGTGTAGACCGTGTCGCGCACGCCGGCCATCTTCGCGGCCGCGGCCTCGATGTTCTCGTGGCCGCCCGCGGCCTTGCCTGCCGCGACCGCGCCCCACATCGCCGCGCCCAGCGCCACCGTCTGCGGACTTGCCGCAATCTTGATGACCCGGTTCGTCACGTCCGAGAAGATTTGCATGAGCAGCGGATTGCGTTCCGGCAGCCCGCCGCACGCGTACAGTTCCTCGATGGGCACGCCGCTTTCCTCGAACTGCTTGATGATTTTGTACGTGCCGAACGCGGTGCTTTCGAGGAGCGCCCGGTACATCTCGGCGGGCGTCGTGGTCAGCGTCATCCCCATCATCAGACCGGTCAGGTCCGCATCCACGAGGATCGATCGGTTGCCGTTCCACCAATCAAGGCACAGCAAGCCCGATTCGCCGACTTTCAGCGCCGCCGCCTGTTCGCTCAGATAACCATGGACGTTCGTGCCGGCCTTCTTCGCCTCGGCTTCGATGGATGCCGGAACACAATTCTCGACAAACCACGCGAAGATGTCGCCCACGGCCGTCTGGCCCGCCTCGAAACCGTAGAAGCCCGGCAGGATGCCTTCCTTGACCACGCCGCACTGGCCGTCCACGACTTTCTTCGCCGTGCCGTTGACCATGTGGCACACGCTCGTGCCCATGATCATGACCATCTTGCCCGCCGTCGTGACCGTCGCCGCCGGAACCGCGACATGCGCGTCCACGCCGCCCGTCGCCACGGCCGTGCCCGGTTTGAGGCCCGTCTTCGCTGCAATTTCAGGCAGCAATCCACCCGCGCGCACCCCTGCCGGATAGATGTCCTCGCTCATTTTCTCCGCGACGACATTCTCGAACCGTGGATGCAGCGCCTTGAAAAAATCCTTCGACGGATAGCCTTCATCCCAGATCGCCTTGTAGCCCGCCGCGCACGAGTTGCGCTTTTCCTCGCCGCAAAGTTGCAGCACGATCCAGTCGCCCGCTTCCATCAAGCGGTCCGCGGCCTCATAAATTTCCGGCGCTTCGTTCAGGATTTGCAGCGCCTTCGGAAAGAACCACTCGCTCGAAATTTTGCCGCCGTACCGCGCGAGGAAATCCTCGCCGCGCGCACGCGCTGTTTCATTGATCAGATCCGCCTCCGGCTGCGCTGCGTGGTGTTTCCACAGTTTCACCCACGCGTGCGGATGGTCCGCAAACTCCGGTTTCATGCACAGCGGCGTGCCGGCCTTGTCCGTCGGAAGCATCGTGCAGGCCGTGAAGTCTGTCCCGATGCCGATCACGTCCTCGCCGCTCACGCCCGATTCTTTTAGGACCTTGGGGATCGTCGTTTCGAGGACGTGAAGATAATCGCGCGGATTCTGCAACGCCCAGTCCGGTTCGAGCCGCTGGCCCGATCCCGGCAGCGCCACGTCAATCACGCCGTCCGGATACGGCTCGACCGCCGTCGCTACCTCTTCCCCCGTATCCACCGCGACCAGCAAGGCCCGCCCCGATTCCGTGCCATAATCCAACCCCAACACGTATTTCCGTTTCATGTCAACCGTTCCTTTCCGCACGAAAAACAAACCAACCCGCCACCATGCTAGCAATACGCGGGCCGGACTGTCCAGTCTGCCGAAAAACATGGGGCAGACAGTCCAGTCCGTCATTATGGCCGACAGGCTCGACTGCCTGTCCCACGAAGGGCCATGCATTCTATCGGCAATAACGGGCAGTCATGCCTTCCGCTCTTGTAATCGGCGCCTTGCACCGTCCAAGGGACATGGCATTTGAGGGAATTGGGCGCAATAAGACGGATCCTTGAATACCCCCCCAAGGGAAATGGACGGACAAAAGGGGCTGTTTTCAAACTGAAGAACAAAACAGCCGTCCCTCCAAGGCATATTGGTCCAATCAATTTTTTCTTGACAATTACATACGGGCGTGGTATAGGCTAGTCAAGATCGTAGTGATTTCAACTGGCTTTACAACCCGGATGTTACCAACTCGAACACGGAGGTATAGGCTAGTCAAGATCGTAGTGATTTCAACTGGAGTCGTGCAAAACAGCAAAGGAGTAATACCTCATGAACAGAAAAGGATTTACACTTATCGAGTTGCTGGTGGTCATTGCCATCATCGGTATTCTGGCGGCCATTCTGCTGCCGGCCCTTGCGCGCGCGCGCGAATCGGCCCGCCGGTCGAGCTGTCAGAATAATCTGAAACAGTGGGGCATCATCTACAAGATGTACGCCAACGAGTCGGGCGCCAACAAGTTTCCGACAGTGCAGGCAGGGATCTTTCCCAGTTATCCGGACAGGGTCATAGACACCATGTATTTCGATCTGGGGCCGAATTCCTTCGCAATGTATCCGGAATATCTGACAGATCCGAAGATCACGTTCTGCCCGTCGGATTCTAACTACGGTACCCTGATGAAGAACATCATCGGCGACGACGGCAACATCTGTTTCGGCATGGCCCGATCGCCGGATAAATGTTCGAGCGCCATTGACGGCAGTTACACATACATCGGCTGGGTTTTCGACCAAGTGGGGTACAAGGAACCCGGATCCGACATGACCCTGATCGTCACGTTCATGAACAGTATCGGCCAAGGGAGTGTTTCAACAGCGCCCCCCGGCAATGGACTGGATCAATTGGTGGCCGGATTGAATGCCCTCTTCCAGCCTGAACTCGTTGCCGCCGTGCTCAACAAGGACGGCGCAAAAGTGGCCCAGTACATTGACGGCGATATCAAAGTAGCCGAAGGACTGGGCAATGGCGGCGGCACGACCATCTACCGCCTGCGTGAAGGCGTCGAACGTTTCCTTGTCACGGATATCAACAATCCGGCGGCAACGGCCCAGGCCCAAAGCGCCCTGCCCATCATGTTCGACCATATCGCTACCTCCACGAGCATGTTCAACCACATACCGGGCGGTTCCAATGTCTTGTATCTCGACGGACACGTGGCGTTTGTGCGCTATGACCAGAAAGGCAACGATATTTGCAACGAGCAAGTGGCCAATGCCTTGACGGCCCTCTCAGCGGCGTTGTAATCGCGGCGTTCAATAAGGCAGCGAGCGGTAGGCGCATTTTCAAGCAAAACGGACGGTTTGACAGGAAAAATCGAGCCGTCCGTTTTCCTTTTTTTATGTTCCGCGCGTGGTAACCTGTAATGCCTGCAAGACATGATTGTAAAATGACCAAAGGCAATCATTGACGAGTGAAACCGAAACGATTACGATGGCGGCAGGCTCGTGAAAGCGAGGAGGATCGCGTTATGAAGACGTTGATGATAATGGCCGGACGTTTCGCCTTGAAGGGGTACAGTCTTGTCCTTCTCCTTGTATTGTGGCTGATGAGCATCGGCGGGGGGGCGACGGGCGACACGCTTGAGCCGGAATACGGCGTAATTGCAATGTACGGCGCGCCATGGCCGTATTATTGCTGTACCGGTTCGTGGGACAAGGCGCATGATGCGCCCATAGACGAACGTGGGCATGAGTGATCGGCGCATCCCATGGCGGACACGTCTGGCGTTGCGCACGTTCCGGCGATACCGGCACGCACAGGCCGCTTTGCATGAATTGACCTACCTGTTTTGGGAATGCACCCTCCGGTGCAACCTGAATTGTCTTCATTGTGGAAGCGATTGTACCCGCGAGGCCGCGGCGTCCGACATGCCGCTCGGCGATTTTCTGCGGGTGCTCGACGATATCCGCGCCCGGCACAATCCCGCGAAAATAGCCGTCGTCCTTACGGGCGGCGAACCGTTGTTGCGGCCGGATCTTGAAACGGCGGGCCGTGCGTTCCGTGAACGCGGATTTCCATGGGGTATGGTGTCGAACGGCTACGGGCTGAATGAGGACCGTTTTCAACGTCTGATCGAAAGCGGACTGGGCAGCCTGACGATCAGCCTCGACGGATTGGAGCACGCGCACAACTGGCTGCGGGGGCGGCCGGATTCCTTTGCGCGCGCCGTGGAGGCCATTCGGCGGGCGGCCGCCGTGCCCGGCCTTGCGTTTGATGTGGTCACTTGCGTGAACCAGCGTAATTTCGATTCGCTTGGGGATGTGGAGGCGCTGTTGATCGGGCTGGGGGTGAAGCGGTGGCGCCTGTTCACGATTTTCCCGAAAGGTCGCGCGCGGGGTGACGCGGCCTTCGACCTGTCGCCAGGACAATTCCGTTCCCTGCTCGATTATATCGAAGCCGCGCGAAAGGCCGGACGCATTTTAGCCAGTTATGGCTGCGAGGGCTTTCTGGGATCATACGAGGGGCGGGTGCGCAACGGTCTGTTCTGGTGCCGCGCCGGCATCAATATCGGGTCCGTGCTGGCCGATGGATCCATCTCGGCGTGTCCGAGCCTCCGCGACGATTACGTTCAGGGCAATATCTACCGGGATCGTTTTCTGGACTGCTGGGAAGACCGGTTTCAGGTCATGCGCAACCGATCATGGACGCGGACCGGAACATGCGCCGAATGCGATGTGTTTCCGTGGTGCGAAGGAAACGGACTGCATCTTCGCGATGCCCAGTCGGGGCGTCTGTTGCGCTGCCACTATCACTGGCTGACGGATGCGCCGCAAAAAGTCCTTGCGCATAGTTCAGATCCGGAATCCGAATAAAAGCGGGGAAAAACACGGCCGCCTGAACCTGCGGACAAGATGGGCATGGAAAGATTCCCAAAATTACATGAACCGCCTCGTCCCACCCAAGAACCGCCCGCCCGGCCGGTTCCTGAATGGAGCGCGCACAAAGACAAGGTTGAGGGGCCGCTTGGATTAGTAACGGCGTCCGCCGCCGCGTGAACCGCCGCCGCCAAATCCGCCGCCTCCGCCATAACCACCGCCGCCGCGCGAACCCCCGCGTGAACCGCCACCGCCATAACCACCGCCGCCGCGACGGGGCCCGCCGCCGCGCGAACCGCCTGAACCACGATCCTCGCGCGGACGCGCCTCGTTAACGTTGAGCTTGCGCCCACCCAGTTCAGTGCCATTGAGACCGGATATGGCCGCCTGTGCCTCGGCCTGTTCGGGCATTTCCACGAACCCAAAACCGCGGGATTCACCCGTAAACTTATCCTTGACGACCGTGGCGGACTGAACCTGCCCATAGGCTTCGAATGCCTGTCGAAGCTCCGCATCGGTGGTTTGGTGCGCGATATTGCCCACGTAAATGTTCATTCCTGTCTGATCTCCTTTAGATTCACCCGTCTGCAACAGCCGTCATCGGCCGATCTATCCAGCCCTCGAACAACCTGTACTGACACCACGCTACCGCCGTTTCGGTTCTTTTCACGGCGTTTTCACCACTCCGGAAACGCTTTCGGAACTCGTCCGATCCGCAGCGTCCGCTACTTTTGCCTTGCCGTCTTTCGATATGCCTTCACATAACTTGACCCACGCTTCGTCCGTCAGCCCGTCGAACTTGCCGGATTCAAGTGCTTCCAGACAAAAACTCTGTTCGCGGCGGTCAAAATGCGACTGAATGTGTCCCGCCGCGCCTTGTGACATTCGTTTGCTCATGCGTTATCCTACCACGAATGCCCGTGCGCTACAACCTTTCTTTCAGGGTTTCCGGAAGGTTCGCGCGCCATGCCGCTTCCCCGGATGCGCCCAATTCAAGGATGCCGGTGGTTTTCTCTTCGAAACCAAGCGTTTTCCGAAGCGCGTCCATATAGCGAATAATGAGCAATTCGGCCATGGCGTCGTCTTGGTGTTCGAATGCGTCCAAGAGCCGTTCGAAAAGAACCTGCGTCTGGTCAAATCCCAGCAGCGGCGTGTCGTAAAGGCCGCGCAGTTTTACGTAAATCCGGCCCATTGTGTTGAAAACAAGGCGATAGACCTGGTTGTGCGCGGCTTCGGCGATGGCGCGGAACAGGTCGAGGTTCAGTTCGTCAATCCGTTCGAGATCGTCGGGGCGTTGTCGCCGTTTGTGTACCATTTCACGGATGGCGGCGAGTTCTTCCGGGGTCCTTCGGACCGCGGCAAGCCGCACGATAATCCGCACCATATGCCCCCGGAATTCGAGCACATCGCGCAGAAATCTCAAATTGACCGATCCATCCTCGTTCGCGAGCAGCACATCGAAAAGTTCGATGCCGCTGGTCAGTTGAAAATCTTCCACATAGATGCCCGATCCCTGCAGAATCCGCACCAACCCCAGCGCCTCGAGCCGTTTCAGCGCCTCGCGCACGGTCGTGCGTGTCGCACTGAACGACTCGGCCAATTCGCGTTCCGTGGGCAGGCGCGAACCGCTTGGATACGTCCCCTCAAGGATGCTGCGCGTCAGTTGTCCGGCCAGTTCGCGCGCGCGTGTCAGCGGCGCCAGGGAATTCCTTGGGCACTTGCCAAACCTCTTGGGAGACACGTCATTCTCCTTGTTGTTTCCGGCGCGGGCCGCCGCAGTTTTGAAACGATTATCGCGGTCTGGATCTTCGCTGTCAATATCCCGCCGCGATCAGGGGCGTTTGCCCCAAATGCGAATATCGTCCACATTCCCCGTGTCGTCGAAGGATCCAAAGCCGATGCCGCCCGACGGAAAAGTCTTGTCTTCCGCCGTCATGATGGGCTTGGACATGTCGTCGCGGAAAACGTGGATCAATCCGGCGCCGGTGTCGCGCACGATGCGGACCGTGTGATACGTGTCGTCCCATGCCGTTCCGTTCGTTCGATCCTTGGCGATGGAAACGCGCGGCGCGCCGTTCACGAGGAAAATCGAGTTGGCGTGATCATCCGCCTTTGTCGCCATGTGGACGTAATAAAAATGGGACGGGTCGTTTCCGCCGAGAAAAACGCAGAAATCCCGGTGGCCGTATTCCCGGCCGGTCTGCTTGATTTTCGCCTCCAGAACGAAATCCGTCAGTTTGAGGTCCTTTATCCATGCGATATTTTTGGGGGAACGCACCGGCGGCTGATAGTTGCTCTGTTGAAAAAGGCTGTAGACGTGGTTGCCGTTTTCCTCCACGATTTTCCATGCGTTCGCGTCGGTTGGCGCCCATCGCTCGCATCCTTTTTCAAAATCCTCGGTGAACACCAGCGGCAAACCGTTGAATTCCTTGGCCGGTTCCGTCTTGTCCGCGCCGAACGCCGCGAAAGCCGCCATTATGAGTCCCCATGCCATTGTCTTTCCAAACATCGTTTTTACCTCCCGTATGTTTTCTGCCATGCGGCTGTCCTGTTTTTTCGACGGTGGCGCGGTGGCCGGACCGTATCAGTACCTTAAAATCTGGCTTCTACAAAAAGCAACAAGAAAGTTTTGGATAACTTGCGCAATCAATTGAAGTTCAATAATTGGGCGAGTGCGAAAATCGCGGGGTTTTGAGAGCGATTACGATTACGAGCACGATTACATGCACGAGCGCGAGCGCGAGAAAATGGGTTATGGGCGATACCCACGTCAATAGTTTTTCGATCGGAGAATGGAAACGAGCAGGGCAATCCCAAGGATTCCCGCCCCAAGATAGCCCGCCAGTCCGAGATGGCTGACGCCGGCGCCCATGCGTATCAGCAAACTCGATCCCACGATGAGGGCGGCCGTAATGAGGCCGAACGCGATGCGGTTGCTGCCGCGATCCAGCGCGCCCGCGATGGGCTCGACCCCCTCATGGCGGATCTGTGCGCGAAAGTGTCCCTTGCGCAAAAGCCCGATCAACTCTTTCAGGTCGGCCGGCAGTTCCCGCGAAAGGCGGATCATGGCGGTGAGACCGCTTTCCGCGTCGCGCATCATGCGGGCGGGCGAATAGCGCTGCGCGACGAGCCGTTCGACGTGCGGCTGGATCACGGGCACCATGTCCATTTTGGGATCGAGGAGGTGGCCGACCGATTCGACGGTGGCCAGCGCTTTCAGCAGCAACGAGAAACGCGGCGCCAACTGAAGCCGGTTGTTGCGAAGGATGTCCACCATCCGCTTGATGCCCTCGCCGACGTTTCCACCGCTGACGACCGCCCGCGCCTCGAAGGCGAGAAAGTCGGCGATCTCGTGGTGAAGCCGTGCGCGGTTCTCGCATTCGCCGGTCATCGTCAACGGCAGCATCGCGTTGATGCAGGCGTCGGCGTCTTCCCGGAAAATGGCCAGCAGGAGTTCCGCGAACGCGATCCCGTCGGTATGTTCGACGTGCCCGGCCATGCCGTAATCGAGAAACGCGATTTGATTGTCGTGGGTCACGAAAATGTTGCCGGGATGCGGATCGGCATGGAACAGATGATGATCGAACACCTGCCGGCACAACATTTCGCAGCAAATGTTGGCGACGGCCTTGGGCGTGCAATGGCGTTCGGGGTAGGATTCAAGGGCGTCTATCCGCACCCCGTCCACCCATTCCATTGTCAGCACGCGCCGCGCCGACAAGTCCTCGTATACGCGCGGCACGAAGATCTCGTCGGTTCCCGCGAAATTGGCGCGGAATCGCTCGATGACCCGGCCTTCGATGGTGAAATCAAGTTCCCGCGTGATCGAACGCGCGAATTCGTCCACGACACCCACGGGATCCGTCCAGGCGATTTCCTCGACATGGGCCGCCACCCATTCCGCGATGCGACGCATGAGACTCAGATCGGACTCGATGACGCGCTCGATGCCCGGCCGCTGGACTTTCACAGCGACAGCCGTTCCATCCTTGAGAGCCGCCCGGTGCACCTGGCTCAGCGAGGCCGCCGCCACCGGCGTCCGCTCGAAGCGGGCAAACAGCGAGGAGGGCTGCTTGCCCAACTCGTCCACAATCACCTGCTCGATGGCGTCGAACGGCGCGGCTATCACGCGGTCCTGCAAGTCCTGCAACGATTCGCTGACGGCGTTGCCGACCAGATCGGGCCGCGTGCTGAGGATTTGCCCGAATTTCACGAACGTCGGCCCGAGTTCCATCAGCGCCGCGCACAGGCGCTTGCCCTGGGTTTCCGGTTCGCCCGAAGGTGTTTCGAGAATATGCATACCGCGCAACAGCCGCGCGGGAATCCCCTCGTGGAGTTGAGCGCGGTGGACCACGTTGGCGAAACCGTGCTTGATCAACACCTGCACGACTTCCGCCAGGCGAACCACATTGCCGACGCGCTTGCCCAATGCCAGCACGCTGAACTACCCTCCAAAACATTCTTTTCCTTGGCGCGCCTGCATGCTATCAGGTTCCCGGCCGGCGCCGCCACTTCACGGCCATTCCCACATTTGTTTCGTTCCCGCGCGATCAATTACAAGACGATCGTTTTTCCTTGACAATACGCCGTGTTCGGCGCGTATGCTATTCGCACGAGGATCTAAACGGAACCGGGAGATCGTGCGATGATAGAACTCTATGGCAAGAAATACCGGGTGGCCGATTTGCGCCGCCGTGTCGGCAACATGGATCAAATCGCGGGCATCCGCACGGTACAACTGGACGACGGCAATGAACGCCCGGCGCGCGCCGCCATCCTGCATACCGGCACGGGGCTTGAATTGACGGTCCTGCTCGACCGCTGCCTGGATATTTCCGCCGCCTCGCACAACCAACGCGCCATGGGGTGGCGATCGGCCACGGGCGACGTTGCGCCACAGTATTTCGAGGCGGAAGGGCTTCGGTGGCTCCGAAGTTATTTCGGCGGACTGGTCACCACCTGCGGCCTGACGCATGTCGGCGCGCCGCGTCCGGAAAGCGCGCTGCTCGGCAACGGCCTCCATGGCCGCATCGGCCACACCCCCGCGCGAAACATCAAAATCGTCCAGGAGTGGCAGGGCGGCGAGTTCGTCATGAGCGTCACGGGCACGATGCGCGAAACGGTGGTCTTCGGCGAAAACCTGACGCTGACCCGCACCGTTTCGACGAAACTCGGCGAACGCCGGTTCTGGATTCACGATGTCGTCGCGAACGAGGGGTTCAACGACACGAAATACATGCTGCTGTACCATTGCAACATCGGCTGGCCGGCGGTGGACGCCGGCTCCGAAATGATCGCGCCGAGCCGTTTTGTCGCGCCGCGCGACGCCGTGGCCGAAGACGGCAAGGAAAACTGGCACAAGATGGACCCGCCGACCCATCAATACAAGGAAAAGTGCTACTATCACGACATGGTTCCCGCTCCGGACGGCAGCGTCACCGTCGCCATGGCGAACGACGGGTTCGCGCGCGGGGAGGGTTTCGGCGTTTATGTGAAATACAACAAGGACGAGTTGCCCCGCTTCGTCGAGTGGAAGCAGATGGGCGAACAGGACTACGTGATTGGATTCGAGCCGTGCAACTGCGGCGTGGAAGGCCGCCAGGTGGACGAGGAACTGGGCCTGCTTCACACCCTGAAAGCCGGGGAAAGCAAGCGGGTCTCGCTTGAATTTGGCGTGATTTTGTCGGAAAAAGAACTGAAGGCGATCAAGACGCGAAGCGCCAAAATCAAACCACAAATCGTCAAAAGCTACAAGGAATTCGTGAAAAAGCCGTAGGACCGCGTTCCGGTCCCTTGGCAAACGACCGCATGATAGCCGCTACCTTGGCGGTTTACCTGCTTCCCTCGGAACGGCGAAAAGGTTCTGAAAGGCCCCGTCCGTACCATCTGTACCCCCCCCCCGTAAAGTATGTGCAATAGCCCTATTGACAAACCGCGCCGGTTGTGCCATACTGGGTTTCGGGAAAAGGGTGTTTGTCGGCGTCCGTACAGGAACAGTCAATGGACGATGGGAGGATGCGCAATGAAGAAAGTCTTTCTTGGCGTGCCGGGAGCAGGATTGGCGATACTGTGTATTGGAGCCGTTGTGGAAGGGGGATCGGAAAACACGCTATTGCCGGAAGGCATGACGTTTCCAAATCCCATGCGCAACATCATCCTCCGCGGACAGAGCGTTGAATCGGATTCCATCGGCGCCCAGCCGGAAATGGACGGCATGGACGAATCGAAGTGCGGCATTTCGACCGATTATCTTTCCATAACCAATGGGGAAGACGATGGGGAAGGCGAAGGAGAAGGATGTGGAAACGAGCAAGCCGCGCTTTATTTGAATGGCCCGCACTCGGCGCTCTTGGACGCGCACGACGGGTCGGCGCTTCTCATGGGCAGAACGGGCGTCGTGGCGGTGGGCAGTACGGAAAATTGCAATTTTACACCCGGCGTGGCGTTGTTGGCCTATCCGGAAAGCAGCACGGCCTATCCGGAACCGGCTCAAGCCGGCCTCCTGCTATCCACGTGTCCAAACACAAAAATATCATTGGCTTGGCTGGCAGCCATGAGAGAAGGTGTTACTCCGAGTGCTTCCCTCATCATGATGTACTCGAGCGCCACGGATTCTTCGAGTACCTTTATGCTGTCGGACTCGATTTCCATGTCGAATAACGATGTGGCGGGTATAAACATACGTTACGATAACTGGGTATCTGTTTATGGGGAAACAGTCAACATACAGAATCAAAACGCCGGTGTTTTGATCGAACCAAACGGAAGCATAACGATCCGGCTTGGTTCGTCGGAATAGAAATCGAAAGATGGAAAGGCTGTTTCCAAGAGCGTGTACGGAAAGTCCCTTGGGCGCGAAATGCGGGGCAGACTGTCCAGTCTGTCATTCCTGGAACGCAATACGTACAAAGCCAGACAGACTGGACAGTCTGTCCTACGCGCTTTCCGTACGGGTTTTTGGATAATATCATAGTATTAGTCTAGTTGTGTTTAATAGCATTATATTGTGACGTATGACTGAGGGGAGGACCCGGCCTGATGTCGAGGTTGTCTGTTTCGTTGGGGGTGATTTGTCTAATGGGCATTATTCCGAACGCATGGGCGGCCAAGCCCGGTGGCGATGAGATTCCGGAGGTATACTACAGCAAGGGTGGCATCCCTGTTCGCATCCGGATGTCCACGGAGAAAGTCGGCGTTCGATTCAAGAAAAATGTTGCGAAATCCAACCTGAATGGTATAATTAGAAGGCAGTCGGAAGCCGAAGAAATGGATTCGGTTCAGTTGGAGGCGCTTGATCGGCATCGTAACCGTGCGGCAGTGATCCGTGTCAAACCCGGCAAGGCCAAGCGCGAGGTGCGCAACATGCTCCACAATCTGCGCAAAATGCCCGAGGTGGAGGATGCCCGGCCGGTGTATGAAGTCGCGCCGGACGCCGAGGAACTCGAAACCGAATACCTGTATGCCAGTTTTCCGGTTGCGACGCCCGAATCCGAAGTCCAGACGCTCGCCGCCGAATACGATATCGAAATTCTCGAAAAGATCGACTATTCCGCGATAGGCAAAACCGGATACCGTTTCCGGGTTCCTTCCCGCAATCCGGCCAGCACCGTCGCCATCGCGAATCGGCTGCAAGAGAGCGGCAAGCCCATCGAGGCGGCGCCCTCTTTTTCGCATTTGTATGAAACATGGGCGTCGGTCGAGGACGACGGCCATCCAAACGATCCGCTGTACGGTTCCACGCCCCATAATCTTTCCCCGCACCGCCAGTACACCCTTTTCAACAACGGCTACTCCGTTCAGTGTAACGACGACCCGTGCGAGGACGATTGCCAGAATCACGAGTGCGAGCCTGGAACGCCCGGCTATTGCGGAACTTTCGACAAGGGCCATATCAACGCGCCGGGCGCATGGAAAATCCTCTATGAATCCAACCCGGAATACGGATTCAATCTGAAACCGCCTTTCGACACGCACCCGGACGTGGTCGTCGCGGGCATAGACAACGGCGTCATGCTCGATTACATCACTTCGCCCAAAGCGGGAATCTCCGATTCGGAATGTCCCCATTGCACGGCGGAAGACAAGGATGAAAACAGATACCGGGGCCATCCGGACTTCTATGCATCGGATATCGTGGGCGAAGGGGAAGGCGAGGGCGAGGAAATCCACGGCATCAGGCCGGACGACTATGCGAAGAGCAACCAATGGATCAACTGGCAGGAAGTGAACAACGTCATCGAACACGGCCCCGGAAACTACGACGGCAACAGCAGGGCAAACGACTTTTTCGGCTGGGACTTCGCAGGCAACGCGGACACGACCGGATATCCCGCATGGGATGGGGGCGACCCTTGGCCCTATCCCGTGGACGATCCCCTGTTGTGGGGGATTGCGCACGGCAACGAAGGCATCAGCGAGGTGGCCGCGCGCGGCAACAATGGCTACGGAATGGCCGGTATTTGCTGGCACGCGAAGGTCATGCCCATTCGTTATACCAGCTTTTATATGTCCGTCGGGCTTGGCGGCGACACGCTATACGATAAAAACATGGCCGATGCCGTGAAGTATGCCGCCGATTCCGGTGCGCACGTGATCGCTTTGTTGGCCCTTACACGGTCTTATTATCCCGAGAGTTACGATGCGATATGTTACGCGCGCAAAAAAGGATGCGTTGTGGTCGTTCCGGCCAGCAATATCAATCAGGACATCGGCGATCCGGCCAATCCGAATGTCGTTTATCCCGCCGTTCTGCCCGAAGTCATTACGGTCGGCGCCGTGAACTATGCCGGCCAGCGCTGCAACAACATCGATTTTGGCGGGGTTCGTGGAAGCAACTACGGGTGGATGCTCGACGTCATGGCGCCTTCCGGCAGCAAGAAGATTCCCGGCCATGCGTGCTGCATGAAAAACGATTATGTTACGCCGAACTCAGATAATCTCTGCCCCAAAATGTCGACGGGGCCGTGGGCGCTCTTTTTTCCCAATGCGGGGGCAAACGAGACCGGCGCTCCCGAGATGTACTTCACCTATCAGGGCACGTCGGCGGCCTATCCGCATGCGGCGGGCTTGGCGGCCCTGCTCCTGACCGTAAACATCAACCTCTCGCAATCGGAAGTGCAGGCCATCATGCAGTGGACCGCGAAAGACCTGTGCTATGAAGACGACTATGGCTACAAGCCGTACTGCCAAGACAAGGAGCACTACAACGAACTCCAACTCCTCCATCCCGCCACCGGTTGCACGGTTGACGGCAAACGGGACAAGGAGACGGGATGGGGAATTCTTGACTGCGAAGCCGCGGTGAAGAAAGCCATGAAAACGCGGTTCGCGGTCACGGCGCCGCCGTTCAGCCGGCACAACCACGCGACGGATGCGACGGAGAATATCGAGTTCTACAAGGACGCCTTCTCGATCGACGAGGATGGCGATTTCGCCATCGAAGGCATGGTCAAACCGTCGGCCAGCGAACTGGATCTCACCGTGGCCGAGGACACCCCGCAGTTCGTGCTGCGAAATGCCGAAGGCGATGTGGTCGTGCGTTTCGATCCGGAATGGACATGGAGTTCGAGCCGGACGGAAGACCAATGGCCGACGCTCTACCTCGCCGGGGATTTCATCCATCACGATTGGATTGTCGCGAGTGAAGGGGAAGGCGAGGGCGAAGGAGATCCGCCCGTTCTCGAACCGCCCAATGGTTCGCTGATTGTCAAGGATCACGAAGGAACGGTGGTGGGGTATTTCAGCGCGGTGGACGACGTGGTGAACGATATTCCCGCCGGCAGCCTCGTCGTGCGCGGGCGGGCGTTCCAGGGCGGCGATCCCGACCCGCAGATGTTCAAGACCGAACTGCTCGTCTGGGACAACTTCGAAGACCAGGAGTTGACCGTGCCAACGGTGTATTCAGAAGACTACTATGCAAGTCTGCCGCCGTGGGACCCGGTCAGCGGCATGAACGACTGGATTATCGCCGACGACTCGCCCAATCCGGAACATCTCGTCTTAAAGAGTAACGGCGCGTGGAGCCAGAACCATTCCAAGGATGTCATTCGGATACTGCTGCCGCCCGCGACTGAGGCAAATCCGAATCCGGGCGACCTGGACCTGACGCTGGATTTTGAGTATACAGGGTCCGCTTACTCGACGCGCGGATACTCGCGGTTCGTATTTCGCCGAAATCCTGAAGACATGGTCTACGTCGAATTGCGCGATCCGGAGAACACCGGAACTATTACGCATATCGATTTGCAGAAGGATGAGCAGACCCTGCTGTATGATGGATCAACCCCGCTTGAGGACATACCCCTCAGCCACATCTTCTATCACGCGCCCGATGGCACGAACATGGACGGCCGGGATTCGAATCATCCAGAGACCCGACTCGGGCCGCTTGTGCCTGGAACCTGGTACGAAATGCATATCCAAGCGCAAGGAGAGGTGGTCCGGGTGTGGATGCGCGAGCGGGACTCGTCCGACAAAGCCCGTCGTGCCTGGGCCGAGGTCATTCCCTTCCATGACATTTTTGATCCACAGGATCCGCTCTATCCGCACAAGGCGGCTTATGCGAATTGTCACTTTCCCGGCGCCGTTACGGAAGATCCTGCCATCCACGTAGGGATGATCGTAGCGCACACTCCTACGGACCTGCGCGAATGGAGCTTCGACGACATATCTATCGTGAAGTCCACCGTTTCGCAGCCTCCATGCGAATGAGGAAATAGCCATGTTCAAGTCCAACATGATTCGCCGCGCTTTCCCGCACGTTTTGATATTTCTTGTGGTTCTGCTTGCGGAGCCAGGCGCCGCGGGTGAAGCCGGGAAAGACTGGACCATGGTTCTTGATCGTGCTTCAGATGTTCGCCCCAGGCTATACCAATTCAATACCGTTTCGTTGTCAGACCGTTTCCTTGTGTTCGCCAGAAACCAGCGATACACAACATGCGATGGCACCAACTGGACGGCCGAAACGAGTAGTGTACCATGGCCTAATAGTTATGGCGTACAGTACATGGCGGTTCTTGGAGATCGTATTTGGGCCTTGTTTGGGAAAGAGATCTACTCGAACGACCAAACGCACTACATAGAACAGTTATGGTCGTCTGATGACGGGACTGACTGGTTAAAGATTCTCGATGGCACACCTTGGGCGCCTTCGTTGATCTGCACGTTCTTTTCCTTTCAGGGAAGACTATGGGTGATCAGCCTGGACTTTGATTTTGTTGCGTGTACTGGACATAACGTAATCTGGAGTTCCGCGGATGGCGTAGAATGGAGGCGAGACTTGGACCTCGCACCTTGGAGTGGGCGAGACCGCTTCGCTGTCGTCGAATGGGACGGGACACTGTATTTGTCTGGTGGGCATGATTTTTGTGGCGGAACAGCAGGAACTCGCTATGGCGATGTTTGGTGTTCATCAGATGGCCTGCAATGGTCTCTGCTTGTCGAGCACGCCGCATGGGAGGGACGCAGTGAGCATGCTTGCGCCGTATTTGGTGGGAACCTGTGGATCCTTGGCGGATGCACCTTGTCAGGGCGCGTGAACGATGTCTGGTCATCGTCCGATGGCGTCAATTGGGATCTGGCGGTCGAACACGGGCCTTGGGCACCAACGTCGAGCTTTGCCGCGCCGGTACTCGACGGGAAGCTCTGGGCAATGCAAGGCACCGATCAACGCGTTGATGCCTGGTTTACGACGGACGGCGTGGATTGGAAGCGGCCATTTCGTCCTGGTTTCGACGCGACGGAGTTGCAGGCCGGGGTGGTGTTCGACAATCGGATGTGGATACGTGCGCAAACGGCGTCGGATCACGCATGGCACACGGTGACCTCGACGGACGGCGCGAACTGGACGCCGACCGGCAGCGACGGCCATTTCCCCGAATTCGTGCTGCAAGACAGACTATGGGCCGTCGGCGACAAGACGTATAGTTCGGCGGACGGCCTGACTTGGACGCTCGAGGGCGGGCCGCTCCCGATCAAACCATGGGAAAAACAGGAGCACGCCTTTTTCACGCTGAACGACAGGGCGTACTATTCTGGCCTTACCGGAAGCTGGGCGGATGCGGAAGTCGGGCTTGCTCACTATTATGGGGACGAGCTGCAATTGACCGATGATGGCACATGGTCCAGTACGGGCCGGGGATCCAACTGGACCGCGGCTTATGCGACGTTCGCCGGGAAAATCTGGTCGCTTGGGGGATGCAGCGAGTACGCGTGGTGCGTTTACAATGATGTGTGGAACCGGAATCCCGATGGCAAGTGGACGAAAGTGGCGGCGTCATCACCGTGGAGAGCGAGATGGTTCCATTCGGCGATAGCGGCGGGAGGCAAGCTGTGGATACTCGGCGGGGTGACAACTGAGTACGTGGACGGCGAGACGAAGTACACGGAGTTGAACGACGTGTGGTACACGGAAGACGGGATTGAATGGACGCAGGCGACGGATGCCGCGCCGTGGTCGCCGCGCGTCCGGCCGACGGTGCTCGTGTACGACAACAAACTGTGGGTCATCGGCGGCGCGCCCAACGGCTGGGATGGCCCCCTTTCCATTACCTCCGGCACTGGGGATGTATGGTACACGGAACTCGGCGAACCGGGCGGTGTGCTTGCGGCAACGCCATACGCCGGTGCGACGATCGAGAAAACCGCGGGCAAGTCTTCGGAGGTGTTTGAGGCGGTGTACACGCTCGAAAACACCGGGACGGCGCACTTGGAACTGACCGTGACGCACACGGCGGACTGGTCGGCGTTGCGATTCGACGACGGCCGCTGGGCAAAGCGCCGACTGCAGGGCGGCCTATTGAAACAGCAGCAGATGGCGCTGTCCATCTACCTGACCGACGCCGCCAACGCGCTCGGACCGGGCGTCTATACCGACACTGTCGAAATCGCCGACACGACCGCCAGCAAAACTACAACCCGCCTGATCACGCTCAATGTTATTGCCGGCGAAGGCGAGGGTGAGGGTGAGGGCGAAGGCGAGGGCGAGGGTGAAGGCGAGGGCGAGGGTGAAGGCGAGGGCGAAGGTGAAGGCGAAGGTGAAGGCGAGGGCGAAGGCGAAGGCGAAGGCGAAGGCGAAGGTGAAGGGGAAGGTGAAGGCGAGGGCGAGGGCGAAGGCGAAGGCGAAGGCGAAGGCGAAGGTGAAGGCGAAGGTGAAGGAGAAGGTGAAGGCGAAGGTGAAGGCGAAGGTGAAGGGGAAGGGGAAGGGGAAGGCGAAACACCCCCGCCCGGTTGTTTTGGAAGGCTGATCTGATGGCCTTGCCGTCCGGAACCATTTGAATCACGAAGGAACGACATCGCAAAGCGTCTTGTGATCGCGGGAAAAGCAATGCTTGAAACCATCGTTGTCCAAACAATTTCTTGCGCCAAGGCAGCGTGTTTGTAGTGCGGGTTTCAGCCCGTTGGCCAGTCCGGCCTGCGACGCCCTGAAGGGATCGCCTACACGCCGCAATTCCGCAAGGAGTCGGATTTTTCCGGATTTTGGGATTTTCTCTCGTCTTTACGTTGAATTCTTTTTGTGCTACTATGAACAGGTATGTGGCCTGGCCGACAACGTTCGATGGAGAGACGGTCCGATGACCGGCAAGTATGACGAAAACCGGCGCGAATCCGATCGCATGAAGGTTCGTTTCAAGGTTTCCGTGTCCATTGATGAACCGGCGCACGGGCGCACATTGATTGCCCCCGCCATCGTTCACGACATTTCGCGTGGCGGCCTGCTCATTGAGACGCGGCAGACTCTCTCTCCGGGCCAGCGCGTTTCCGTGTCCATTCCTACGGAGATTTGCCCCGATCGTTTGTCGCTTCCGCGGGCCTTGAGCGGGCATGCGGACGTGGTGCATGCGCGGCATGGCGCCGGGCATCGTTCGCACGCGGGATTGCGCTTTGGCGAGTCGTTGCGGCATTTGCCCGAATTCGCGGCTTTTCTCGATTATCTGAGCATGTCGCCCGAGCCGCTTCTTGCCTGAGTTCCGCGTTTTGTCGCCCACAGCGGAACGGAAGCATAGGCTTATTTGATCAGCGGTTTCCCTTCGAAATCGTCCGGCGGTTTCACGTTGAGAAACGCAAGCGCGGTCACGCCGAGATCGATGATGGCGGCATTGGGTTCCATGGGACGGTTGGCGAAAAGGATGCCGGGCGTGTCCGCCACATCCGACGCGGCATGCTCGCCGCTCCACTTGTCGTCGTTGGGCGAGAACAGGTCTTTCGGCGCGGCTCCCGCCGCCGACGCCTTGTCTGTCTGGTAGCCGTCCGCATAGCCGACTTGCAGATCCGGCGCGTCGGCCTCCGCGGCCCCTTTGTACACATCGGCCTTTATGTACACCGCGCGAAACACGCTGTCGCCCGTTTCGTGATCCTTGACGTCCAGAAGTTTTTGGCGGATTTCGGCGAGCAGCGCCGCGGATTCCTCTGGAGCGACAATGCCCTGTCCCTCGCGTCCCTTGAGATTGAGGAAAATGCTGCCGAGGCCCAGCCCGTAGGACTTGCTGCGCGACCAGTCGAAGGCTTCGAGATATTTGGCGTTCGTGAAGGCCGTCGCCGCGTCCGACTGATCCTTGACGGCGAGATACCCGTTGCGGATTAGCCAGGTATTGATGCTGAATCCTTTGCGGAAACTATGGAATCCGTGGTCGGACATGACCATCAGCAAATCGTCCGGGCCGAGTTTCGCCGAGACCTTTCCCACGATGTCGTCCATCTTGGCATAGGTTTCCTCGACGGCCCCGCCGTATTTTTTCGCGCCTTCCTCGTTGTAAAGCGGATGTTTCGGATCGCGGTAGCGCCAGAACATGTGCGCGACGCGGTCGGTGGCGGTCCATGCGGAAACCATCAGCCGGAACGGGCTGATCGTTATCTCATCCAGGGTGAGCGTTTCCTGCCATGCCATGGTCTGCCGCGCGTCTTCCAGGAACACGTCTTCCGTCATATCGTCCTGTTGCAGGCTTTTTGTGTCGAAGCGCCATCCGACCGTCTTGTACAGGCCGTAACGGTCCGCCAGTTGCCCGGCATAATCATCGGGATTGCTGATGGGCGCCAGCGGCGCGCGCGGGTGCATTTGAAGGCAGGTCATGTAGAGGCGCACATGTTCGCCGGCTTCGAGCACGTGCAGTCGGCTGATCGCGCGCACGCTGAATTGCGGGGACAACTCGAACGTCCATTCCAGCCATTCGGACCATGTATTCTCGGCTAGTTTCGCCGTCGTTCCGGCCAGATCGAACGCAACCGCCCGGCTTTCGCGGTCGTGCATGAGTTTGAGCGGGACTTCGACGAATTGCCGGGTCGCGGGATTGCGAATACCGGGGACCATGACCGTTGCCGCGCCACCCTCGAACTTGATAGGGAGCCGCACGCCGCCGGGAACACTCTCCACGTGCTCGAAACGATCCGACATGGCGAAATAGGTGCTTTGCGTGCCGCGAATGTCCGGAACATCGAGACCGCAAAGCATCGTTCCGCCGGCAATGCGTTCAACGGGATAGGCAAACGGCACGACCAGCAATTTGGTCGCAAGCCCCGCCGCGCCGGCCACCGCCCAGAACGTCTCGCCTTTGCGGTAATTGGTGAATGCGGCCGGCGACGCCAGCGATCCGTCCGGCGCGAGTTCCGGCTGTTTCATGGCGCCAAATCCCAGACCCGGCAGATAATTGTTGGGATTGCGCCGCAGAAAATCGTAGACACCGTGATTCCCGGGATTTTTACACGTGGCAAACGACGACCACGCCGTCGGCGATTGGGGGGGATTGCTGGACGCCAGCCGCTGGTAGGAGCCGCCGTTGTCGAGCAATTTCGCCAGATTCGGCAGTTTCCCCGCCGACAACATCGCATCCACGATGGACGGCTCGACGCCATCGAATCCGAGAATCACGACCCGGCCGCCATTGGACGCCGACACCTGTTCCGCGCCTTGTGCCAAGACGGGAAGAAAGGGGCCATTGGACCCTTTGAAAAACAGGCTGGCGCTTACCGCAACCGCGATGGCCAACCAAGCCAACATCACAAGGCTGATACGTCGTGCCATTTTTTCACTTTCTTTCCTTCGGCGCTTGACCACGGTCCCTATTGTATCGCCAAAAGGATTTCGTATCAATTTTATGGCGATCCTCGGCACAATGCTTGCATAAAATGAAGAATAATGCGTAAAAAAGGTATTTGAGGCATAAAACAAAGATTCTTTGCCCCATTGATTAAAGTTCAGGCTTCGGAAACCGATAAACGGAGCGATGAATAATTGAGACAGGTTAGGCCGATTGCGGCATGCCGGCTGTGGAGAATGGACGCAGACGGCGGGGTTGCCGGGCAGACGCCGGACCGCAAGCGGCGGGAGGATCGAGTATGTCGAGTTCGTTCAGTGTCGGCGGCCTCATGACGGGGTTGGACACAGGCAGTATTGTCAGCCAGCTTATGGCCATTGAGCGCCAGCCCGTGACCCGTCTACAGAATCAAATCAAAGCCCTCAATTCCCAGAAAAGCGCCATCGGAGAACTGCGCACGCAACTCCAGACCTTGCGCGCGAAAATTCAGGATTTCCGTCTTCTGGGTGTATTTTCGCAATATACGGCGACTACAAGCGACAACAAAGTGCTTACGGCCTCCATATCGGGGCCCAACCCCGTCGTCGGATCCTATGCCGTGAACGTGACGCAAATGGCCAGCGCCACCGTCGCGACCGGCAGCAGCGCGATGGGGCAAGCCATCAATCCCGGCGCGGTCCTGTCGTCGAGCGGAATGACCACGGCGGTGACGGCCGGAACCTTCACCATCAACGGCGTTTCCATTACGGTCGATCCCGCGACGCAGACGCTCAATCAAGTGTTGACGGCCATCAATGCCAGCGGCGCGGGCGTTACGGCTTCCTACAACGCGCTCACGGACAAAATTACTTTTGAAAACAGCACGCCGGGTAACACGGCAATCATCAATTTCGGGGCCGACGACGACACCAGCAACTTCCTCTCGGCCATCCATGTGACGGAAGCCACTCAGAGCACAAGCGGCGGCGGTTCGACGGTCGCGACGAGCACACGGAACCTTGGGGCTATTGATAGTGCAAAATTGCTGAACCAGGTTTCCTTCGCCAACGGCGCGATCACAGCGGGCACATTCAAAATCAACGGTGTAACAATTTCGGTGGATCCCGCCGCCGACACCATGCTCGATGTTGTGCAGCGCATTAACGATTCCGGCGCGCAAGTGAGCGCAAGTTACGACGGCACAACGGATTCGCTGCGATTCGTGGCCAAGACGCTGGGTAGCCGCACCATCAGTTTCACGGCGGGAACGAGCAATTTCCTGTCGGTAACGAACCTCGTTTCGCCGACGCAAACGGCGGGCAGCGACGTCCAGTTTACCATCAACGGCGGGCCCGTGCAGACCCGAAACACCAACGAGGTGTCGGACGCCATCGGCGGCGTGACGCTTAGGCTGCTGAGCACGGGTACGAGCACAGTGACGATTGCGGCGGACGACGACAAAATCGTCGAAAGCGTCAATTCGTTCATCACGTCGTTCAACGAGTCCGTGGACAAGATTGTGGCGTTGACGGCCAAGGACGGCACGCTGGCCAACGACGCGACCATCAAAGAAATCAAGGCCACGCTGCAAACACTGGTTTTTGGATCGGTGTCGGGCATCAGCGGTTCGTACAAGTCCCTGATTGACCTGGGCATCACGACCGGCGACACGTTCGACGCGGGCACGACGTCGCATCTGCAACTGAAGGAGGACACCCTGCGCGAGGCATTGCGCACCGCGCGGCTCAACGTGCAGAATGTGTTCTACAACACCGGAACGACGGGTGTCGCCGACCAGTTGTATGCCTATCTGGACAGCATCACCAAAGTGGGTGGATTCCTGAACGACCGGGCGAAATCCAACGGAAGCATTGACCGGCAAGTCCAGGACATCAATGCCCGAATAGATCGTTTGAACGCATCCATCGCGAAGAAGGAAACGCGATTGAAAAAACAGTTTGCGGCGCTCGAACAATTCTCCTCGCAAATGCAATCGCAAAGCACGGCAATTACCGCCTTGTCGAAATACGATTGGTGAAGACGGATAAGGAGTTGCACATGGCCACGTCAACAGCCGGATATGGCGTATACAAGAAAGTGGATGTTGAAACGGCTTCGCAAGGCAAGCTGATCGTGATGATGTTCAACGGGGCCATCCAGCGCGCCGAAGAGGCCCGGCGGCAGTTGGATCGCGGCAGCGTCGAGGGCGTTCACAACAACCTCATACGCGCCCAGGACATCCTCGGCGAGCTGCGCGGCGCGCTAAATATGAACGCGGGGGAACTGGCCCGGAATCTCGACCGGCTCTACGAATATTTTCAGCACCTTCTGATTATGGCCAACATCCGCAAGCAGACGGCGCCCATCGAGGAATGCATCCAGCACATGACCGCGATGCGCGACACATGGAAGGAACTCTTCGAGACAATCGCCAAGGAGGAAAAGCCCGCCGCGCCGCAGATCAACCCGCACGGGGCGGCCGTGATGAACATTCAGGGGTGATGGCGCCTTATTCGATGTATTTTCGCTGGACGCGCGTGCCGATGCCGGCAAGAATGTCGTAGGGGATGCTCTGGGCGTGCCGCGCGAGTTCCTCGACGGTAATGGTTTCGTCGCCGTCCGTGCCAATCAGGGTGGCGGTATCGCCGGCCTCGACATGCTTGAGCGCGGACACGTCGGCCACAATTTGATCCATGCAAACACTTCCGCGGACCGGGCAGCGCTTGCCGCGGATAAGGACATCGGCCTTGTTCGACAAACTGTGCTTGTAGCCGTCGGCGTATCCGACAGGCAGAATGGCGACGCGCGAGGCTTCCGGGGCCGTGTAGGTTCGGCCGTACCCGACGCTTGCGCCGGCTTCGAGTTCCTTCACGAGAATGACCTGCGTTTCCCATCTCAGGACAGGTTTGAGCGGTGAGGAAGCGGGCGGTGTTTCGCCCGGCCACGCCCCGTAGGTCATCAATCCCGGCCGCACCATGCCGAACGCGCTGGAAGGGTAATTCAGAATGGCCGCGCTGTTGGCGGCATGGGCGATTTCGTAGGGGATGCCTTCTTTGTCGAGTTGCCGCAGCACCTGCTTGAATTGCCGGATTTGGTTCAGGGTGAAGGGATTGTCCGGCAGGTCGGCCACGGGAAAATGCGTCGCCACGCCCTCGATGTCTATGTTCGGCACACGGGTTAAAAACAGCATGTTGCGCACGGCCTCGTCGAGTTCGAAGCCCTGGCGGCCCATGCCGGAATCCACCTTGCAGTGGACGGGGATCATTTTGTTGGCTTTGCGCGCGAGTTCGCCGAGCCGTTCGGCGGCCCGCACGTCGGACAACATCGGGCGCAGGTTGTATTCGATGAGGGCCGGAAGCGCATCTTCGGGCGGCTGCACCAACACGAGAATCGGCGCCTTTATGCCGTTTTCGCGCAACACGATCGCCTCGTCCACCATGGCCACGCCCAGCATGGATGCGCCTTCCGCGATGGCGCGGTGGGCGAGGGGAACCGCGCCGTGGCCGTAGGCGTTGGCTTTCATGATGGCCATGATCTGGCAATCCGCCGGAATAATCTGGCGGACAAGCCTCAGGTTATGCGCGTAGGCGCCAAGGTCCACTATGGCCCGCGATGACGATGTGTCGCTCATGATTGCCCTCCCCCTTGAATGGCGCGCCAATTGGCGTACAGGAATTGCGCGCCGGAATAGATGGTTATGCAGGCCACCAGCACGATCGCGCACAGCGAGGCGTAACGAACCGCGGCAAGGTATGTGTCTAGATAGCGCGTGGCCGGCGCCAGCGCCGCCTCGTACCGTTCCCATACCTGCGCGACAATCGCAAGGAACAAAAATATGAACACGAAGACCAGTTGGGTGACGGTTTTGGTCTTGCCCCACCAATTCGCCCCGATGACCAATCCGTCGCTGGCCGCCAGCGCACGCGCGCCGGTGATGAGAAATTCGCGCGCGATTATCGCCACGACAGTCCAGCCCGGAATCCACAGGCACGGAACGTCCATCAACATGATGAGCGCCCCGACGACCAGCACCTTGTCCGCCACCGGGTCCAGCAATTTGCCGAAATTCGTTATCAGCCCGCGTGCCCGAGCGATTTTACCGTCGTAATAATCCGTTATCGCCGCCGCGGTAAACACCACATAGGCAGCCAGAAAAGTGTAATAGTGATGCAGCGACATCAGGGCCACGAACCCCAACGCCATCACGAAACGCGCCAATGTCAACCGGTTGGGAAGATTCATCGTGCGGTTATTGTAGCAGAAGATATTCCGATGCGCATCCTGGATGCGCAGACCCAAAAGCGCGGCGCGAAACCGGGTAGGAATCGCGCTACCGACAGTATGAACCCCGCATGTCCGCCCCTTCCCATGGACGACATGGTCTCAACGCCATAGACATTGCAGACGTTACCTGCCAAGCAACACACGCATCTAGGCCTTAATGCCCGTTATGCGGGAAAACAGATCCGCGTTCGTTTACCGATCCCCGATCGGCGAAAAGGTCCGCGGTTTACTGCGTCATAGTCTGTTTGATTCGCATTTCCTTGGTGAGTTGCACGCCCTCTTCCTTCTTGACCACTTTGCAGATGGCGTATTCGTCTTCCACGCTGGTGACTTCCAGCATGGCGACCTTTGCCTCGCGATGCGCGATAACCTTTCCGCCGGCCTCGATGGGTTCGCCTTCCTTGACGACCATGAATTTTTGGCCCGGCTTTGCGCCGTGCGCCTTGCCGAGGTTGATAATCACCGCATCGTCGGCCGACGCATCCGCAATCAACCCCTGCATCTGACGATCCTCGGCGGCTTTCTTGACAATCTCCTGCACGACGCCGTCCACCAGAGCGTCGAGATTCGATAGGTCCTTCACGCTGCGCTTGATTTGCGCCGCGATCGAAGTGGTCTCCGTGTCAATTAGACGGATATACATGATTGTGTCGGCGCCCAGCGTCGCAAAATCAATAAAACCGAGCATGCGGGCCGACATGACCTTGCCGAGTTGCAATTGGGTATCCTGTTTCGCCAGATCCGATGAGCCCAGGTTCAATTCTTGGAGAAGTTTGTCAAGGACGGCGCGTTCGACGAGTTTCACGCGGCCGTCGGCCTGCACCCTTGCCTCAATTTCACGCTGCAGGACAACATCTGTGCCGGCGCGATCGAAGAAGGCGGTTTGCTCGGACGTTGACGGCAGGAACGCCAGCACCATCGGGCGCGTGGACCACTCATCGAGGGGCTTTTCCTTTCCGGACGCCTTGAGCGCCTCGTAGCGTGCCTTGAGATCGTTGATCTGCGATCGAATCAGTTCACCGCGCTTGACGTCGTTGGCTTCCTTCATTTCTTTTTGTATTTGTTGCAGCATGGCCTTGACCATGCCGTCGTCCCGAATTTCCTGCGCTTTCGAGAGCACTTCCTCGGCCTTCTTGAGATCGCCTTTCTGGCGATATGCGGCGCCCTCGTTGCTCAGCGCCACCACGTTGTAGGGATCCAAGGCGACCGATTCCTGGTACTTTTTAATGGCGGTGTCCACATCGCCCTTTTCCTGCGCGATGCGTCCCGCGCCGTTGACCGCTTCGGCCTTCTGCCAATCCTCGGCAGGTTTGGCCGCCGCCGCGTTAAAGGCCGCTTGGGCCTCGTCCAGTTTGCCGGTCCGCATCAGCGCCGTGCCTTTGACGGTTTCGGCGTAGGCGTTGCCGGGGTCCGCGGCGCTGGCCAATTCGATGGCTTTGGCCGCATCGCCTTTTTCCAGCGCAACCATGGCGAGTCCTTCTTTCGAGTCAATCTGGCCGAATTCCGCCTGGGCTTCATCCAGTTTGCCTTCGGCAGCCAGCGCAAACCCCTTTACGTTGCGCGCAACCTTGGGATCTTCGCCGGCCTCGATGGCGACTTCGGCCACGGCCTTGGCTTGTTCGGTCTTGCGTTGCTGGAAATAGACATTCGCCACGTCGCTGATGACGTCCGCCTCCGCCTTGCCGCTGCCGACCAGCGATTTCAACACCACCTTCTTATTCGTCAAAATGAACGTCAGCGGCAGCGTGGTGAATGGCCCGAAATTCTTTTCTGATCCGAGTTCCGGAGTGTCTTTGATGATGTAATAGTCAATGGCCAGATCGTCGGCGAATTTTTTCAGGGCGGGTTCGTCTTCTTTCCAGCCGATGGCGACAATCCGCAGTTTCTCCTTGTAAAGCGCATCCAGGCGGCGCAACTTCACGGCAATTTCTTCCCCCGTGCTGGTCGTGAAAAAGAACAAAATGACCAGATCGGGCTTGTTCCCCATTATGGTGTCCAAATCCACTTCCTGGCCCCGAATGTCCAGCGCCCTAAAACTCGGCACCTGTTCGCCCTTTGCCGGCACCGCCGCCGCCACAACCGAAAACAGCATGGCGAACACGGCCGCCATTCCCAACGCCCATACTTTTATGCTTGGCATATCCGTTCCTCCCGAAATAAAGCATTCGTCGAGTTTACTGCCGTCTGCTATCCGTACACAATACCCGTCTTGAACGTAATGTTCAACACCCCCGCCAAGCGGAGAAATTTCCGCGGGAAGTTATTCTGATTATACCACACTTTATACCACACTTTTTGACTTGACAAAAAGTCATGAAAATGATATAGTATTTTCAAATTGCTATTTGAAAACTTTATTTTGAAAGCGATTTAGAGATGAGTCATTACCTTACCGGCAATGAAACCAAGGCCCGGCTGCTGGAAGCGGCTGGAGAAGTCTTTGCCGAGTATGGGTTTAGACATGCAAAAGTCCAGGATATTTGCCATCGTGCCGGGGCCAACGTGGCGGCAATCAATTATCATTTCGGGGGAAAAGAACAACTTTACCAAGCGGTGATTCTTCATGCCATTGATGCCGATGAAACTTTTTTGCAAAGTCTGGCCGGGACGCCCGGAACTCCTCCGGATGTTCGCCTGCGGCAATTCATCGGCTCGTTTCTCATGGCCACGCTGAGTTCCGAAAATCCGGCTTGGCATGGGAAATTGCTTTCGCACGAGTTGTCGGATCCCACACCGGCAATCGAGTTGGTGATCGAACATCTGGTGCGTCCCATTCACAACACGTTATTCGCAATTATCAATGAATTGCTTGGCGCGAAAGCGAATCCCGAGGATGCGGAGTTTCTCACCGTAAGCGTGCTGGGCCAGTGCGTGATTTACCACCACGCGAAAGAAGTCGTCGTCCGGATGAATCCGGAACTTCGGTTTGATGCGGCGTCGCTGGATGCATTGGCCGGACGCATTGCCCGGTTTTCCCTGAATGCCATACGCAGTTATGCGGCGTCGGCGACGGATAAGGAGTAACGCGGGTATGAGACACAGAGTATTGATCGCGCTGGTTGCCCTTGCGGCGCTTGGCGCCGGCGCGGTTTTCGTGCGATCCACGCTGGCGGGTTCGGAAAGCGGCGCGTTGTTGTTTGGATTGTCGGCTGAAAAAGCGGAACTGGGCATGGAAAAAACACCGGGACCGGACAGCGGCGAGGCCAAGGCGCCGATTGCGATCGTGCCGGTCGAAATCGTCGAGGCGGACAATGTGTTGCGGATTACAGGGACATTGACGGCGGATGAAAAGGCCGAGGTGGCGAGCACCGCCAACGGGATCGTCGAGGAGGTCTATGTCGAGCGCGGCAGCCTTGTCGAGAAGGGGGCCGTGCTAGTGAAGGTGGATCCGACCGATGTTGAGAACGGTCTTCGCGAGGCTCGGGCCGGCATCGAGGAATTGAAGGCGGCGCTGGGATGGGACGAGAACCGCGACAGCAAGGGATACAACGTGGAGAACCAGCCGGGCGTGCAGATGGCGAAGGCGGCACTCGATCTTGCGGCGGTAAACAACGATCGCATCACGAAATTGTTCGAACAGGGCGCCGTATCGAAGGCCCAATACGACCAGTCCAACACCGAATACGAATCGGCCCGGCAACGCCATCAGCAGGCGCTGTACCAAGCGCGGCAACTTTACCAAAGTTATAAGACCGCCTGCACCAAACTCAAGACGCTCGAAAAGATTCTGGACGACACGACGATCGAGGCGCCCTTTACAGGCTGGGTGACGCAACGGTACGTGTCGAAAGGCGAGCGCGTTTCGACCAATCCGATGGGGGCGGGGGCCAATGTCGCCTCGATGGTAAAAGTGGATCCGTTGCGCTTGTTGCTCATGGTGCCTCAGCAGGACATCGCGCATGTGCAGCCCGGCGGCGCGGTCCGGTTTCAGGTGGACAGTTTTCCCGGCCGGATTTTCACCGGCGAGGTGCGCTACGTCAGTCCGAGTGTGGAAAACATGACACGGTCCATGTCGGTGGAGGCCCTCGTGCCCAATCCCGATCACGTTCTACGCCCGGGCTTTTTCGTCACGGCCGAACTGGTGCTGCCTGAAAAGCGCAAGGACTGCTTCGTGCCGGAATCGGCCGTCGTGCGCGAAAACGACGTGGCCCGGGTCTTTGTCGTGCGCGACGGAAAAGCGCTTGCGCAGGTCGTATCCACCGGCGAAACCCGGGAAGGGCGCGTGCGGATAGTGACGGGCCTTGCCGAAGGGGATAGGGTGATTGCCGAGCCGGACAAGGTCAAAGACGGGGACGCCGTTCAGTAATGCATAAACTGGCCGAGATTTGCGTGCGCCGCCCGGTCTTCGCGACCGTTCTGATCCTTGTCCTCGTCGTGTTTGGCGTTTTCGGCTACTCGAAACTGGGCGTGGACTGGTTCCCGAAAGTGGATTTCCCCATCATTACCATCACCGCCATTCTGCCCGGCGCCGCGCCGGAGGAAATGGAGACCGAAGTCGCCGAAAAAATCGAGGAGGCCGTCAATACCGTCAGCGGCATAGACGAACTTCGATCCATTTCCGCCGAAGGCGTATCGCAGATCATCGTCGTATTTGACCTTGAAAAAGACATTGATGTGGCGTCGCAGGAAGTGCGCGACAAACTCAACCGTGTCTTGCCGGATCTGCCGAAGGACCTCGAACAGCCCACGGTCGAAAAGATGGATCCGGATGCGTCGCCCGTGCTTACGCTGGCGCTGAGCGGACCGTTTCCCATCCGGGAACTCACGGAATACGGCGACAAGGTGCTTCGGCGGCAACTCGAATCGGTGGCGGGCGTCGGCCAAGCCTCGCTGATCGGGGGACAAAAGCGTCAAATCCATGTCCGGCTCGAACCCGCGAAACTGCGCGCATACGGATTGACCATATCGAATGTGGCGGTGGCATTGCAGACGCAGAATATCCAGGTGCCCGGCGGGACCGTGAAAGAAGGCGCAAAGGAATTGACGTTGCGCACGCTGGGCCGGGTCAATGCCGTCGAGGATTTGGGCAATATTCCCGTGGTCAACATCGCGGGACGCGTGGTCCGCATCAACGATCTGGGCGTGGTCGAGGACGGTTCCGAAGAACCGAAAAGCCTTGCCCAATTGAACGACACTCCGGCGGTGCTGCTCAATGTGCGGAAGCAATCGGGCACGAATACGGTCGAAGTGATCCGCAACGTCAAGGAACGGCTCGATACCCTTTTGAAGACGATTCCCAAGGGATACGAGGTGCAGATTGTGCGCGACCAGTCGGTCTTCATCGAAAGTTCGGTGAACACCGTGAAAGAGCATTTGGTCATCGGCAGCATTCTGGCCGCGGTGGTGGTGCTGATATTCCTGGCCAATGCACGGACGACCGTGATTAGCGCGCTGGCGATTCCGACGTCCATCGTCAGCACCTTTGCGGTCATGTACTATATGGGGTTTACCCTGAACGTGCTGTCGCTGCTGGCGCTGACGTTGTCCGTGGGCATCGTGATTGACGACGCGGTGGTCGTGCTTGAAAACATCTTCCGCTATATCGAGGAAAAGGGATGCTCTCCAATCGAGGCGGCCAAGGCCGCGACCCGTGAAATCGGCATGGCGGTGCTGTCTATCACGCTGTCGCTGGTGGCCGTGTTCCTGCCGATCGCCTTCATGGAAGGCATCATCGGACGCTTTATGGTGTCGTTTGGCATCACGATGGCGTCGGCGATCGTCATCAGCATGATCGTCAGTTTCTCCTTGACGCCCATGCTGGCGTCGCGCTGGCTGCGACGCCCGGACAACGGTAATTCGGACGCGGAACACGCCCCGAAATCGAAGAGCCGCGGATTCTACCATGCCATCGAAAGCGGCTACCTCGGATTGCTGAATTTCTGCCTGCATCACCGCTGGCTGGTCGTGCTGATTTGCATTGCGCTGCTCGCGACGGTTCCCTATCAACTCACGCATTTGCGCAAGAACTTCATGGCGGACGAGGATCAGTCGGAATTCCAACTGACGGTCCGGACGCCGGAAGGCACTTCGCTTGAAGCCACCCAGGTATTGATGGGCCGAATCGCGCGCGACATCCGCCGGCTCGAGGGCGTCAACTATACCGTGGCCAGTACGGCCGACACCGAACAGCGCACGCCGAATCTCGGTACGATTTACGTCCGTCTTGCGGATATGCACCTGCGCAAGTTCTCCCAAATGGCCTTCATGGACTACCTTCGGAACAATCTCCTGCCCCGGTATGCCGCCGAAAACCTGCGGGTCAGCGTTGAACCCGTGGCGGCCATCTCCGGCGGCGGACGTTACCAGACGATCCAGTATGTCATTGCCGGGCCGGACATGAAACAGTTGGCGGCCTACGGCCAAACCGTCATGGAAAAACTCAAGGAAGTGCCCGGCGCCGTTGACATTGATTCGAATCTTATCGTGGGGAAACCGCAATACGGCGTCATCGTGGATCGCGAGAAGGCGGCGGATCTCGGCGTGTCGGTGGCGAACATCGCGCAAACCCTGCGGCTGCTGGTGGCCGGCGACAACGTTTCGACCTACAACGAGGGCGGGGAACAATACGAGGTGTTTTTGCGGGCGGGCGCGGCCTACCGCAACAGCCTCGACGAACTGGCGCTGGTCACGGTCCCGTCGCTCACGCGAGGCGCCGTGCCGCTCGGCGACGTCGTGCGGTTCGAGGAAGGCACCGGTCCCTCGCAGATCAACCGGCTGAACCGCATGCGCGAAGTGACCATCTACGGCAATCTCGGCCCGGGCGCGTCGCAGCAGGGCATCATTGACGCGCTCAACGCCATCGTGGCGGATCTCCACATGCCGCCCGAATACAAGACCGAGCTTTCGGGGCAGTCGAAGGAACTGGGCCGCGCCTTCTCGGCGTTCATCATGGTGTTCATCATGGCGTTCATCTTCATCTACCTGGTGCTGGCGGCGCAGTTCGAGTCGTGGCTTCATCCGATCACGATCCTGCTCGCCTTGCCGCTGACGTTTCCCTTCGCGCTGGCCTCCCTGTTTATTTTCAACCAATCGCTGAACATCCTGTCTATCCTCGGCATCCTGGTCCTGTTCGCCGTTGTGAAAAAGAACTCGATCCTTCAGATCGATCACACGAACCAGTTGCGCGCCGAAGGCATGGACCGCCACAAAGCCATCATGCTCGCAAATAAAGACCGCTTGCGCCCCATTTTAATGACGACGGTGGCGTTTGTGTCCGGCATGCTTCCGCTGCTGATTTCGAGCGGGACCGGCGCGGCGGCCAACCGTACCATCAGCAGCGTCGTCATCGGCGGCCAGTCGCTGTCGCTGCTGTTGACGCTCTTGGCGACGCCCGTGGCCTATTCGCTTTTCGACGATATCGCCCATGCGCGGCTCTGGCGGCGGTTGGGACTGAAACGCGGCGCCGAAAACGATTGATCGCGCTTGTGGCAATTCCCTTCAAACGGGAGCCCGGTCGTATCGTTCGACCGCGGCCAGCGCGACGGCCAAACTGCGCCGGATGCATTCCGGATCCATGTTGTCCCAATGATCGAGGCGTGTGTGGTAGTACCTTGGCGGCGACGGGTCCATCGCGACCAGCGCCGTCGCCGCGATGCCGGCCTGCGTGAAGGCCGCCGCATCCGTGGCGCCGATGCGGATTGTCCCGGCGGGAAGGTCGAAACCGCAGTCTTTTCCCGCCTCCTGCACCAGCGCGCTGAAGGCCGCGTCGTTGCGCACCGTGCCGTTGAGATCGCCTGTGTATACCATGAAGTGTTCCGTGTCGTGGAAGGTGTCCAGCGCGAGAAAGGCCGTGGGGATTTCCTTCAACTCCCGATTGTGCGCCGCGGCGAACGCCTTGGCGCCGCGCAGGCCGGCCTCTTCGGAGCCGGTCACCAGGCAGCAGACTTCCGTGTGGTCGAAACGGACGTTCATGGCATGCAGATGCCTGAGCACGGCAACGGCCGCGAACGTGCCGGTCAGATTGTCGTTCGCGCCGGGCGCCACGACGGAGAAACGCGAATAGAAAATGGCCAGAACACAGGCCGGCGCGAACGCGAATCGCGCCCATTCCAAACCATGCCAGCCGGGGAAGGACAACCACGGCGCCACGGGTTGCAAGAGGTGCAGGAAATTGAGGAGCGACACAAAACAAACGCCGGCGATGGTCCAATAAATGACGCCCAACAGGACGCCGCGTCCCATGAGGTTGTAGCGCCATTCATAGGCCGCGTCGGCATGGCCGCCCAGAATGATCCGCCGCCGGCAATCGTCCGAGGCGCGCCGGACCGCGTACACATTGTGCGAGGTGCGTTTTGGGAAAAAGGGATCGAGCACGCGCCAGTATCGCCTGAATTGCAAGGCGACAATCCCCACACCCAGCACGCAGGCGGCGTTGGCGGCTAACGGAAACGACTCGTATGCGAAAATGCCCACGAGAAACAGGAGGCCCGACACCGGCAGAAATCCCATGAGCGCCTTCGGCGACACGCAAAATGGCTCGATGCGAACCTCGTCGGCGCAGGCGATCAGTTCATCCCGGACAAATTCCTGCGCGTGGCGTTCGCCCTCGCTGCCCGGATCGCGCGCCCCGAACGTTTCGATGACGTGCCGCGCGCAATCGATCACATAACCAGCCGCGCCGTGCGGCCATGGCTCACCCGTAGCCGGCATAATGAGTATTCCTCCGCCGTTCCCAACGCACGGGCGTCATTAGACTATGCCGCCGCCCGTGAAAGCAAGATCCGCGCCTGCCGCATCGAGGCATTTGACCGTTATTGCGCCCTTGTGTTAGCATTTTGGGCATTGGGCGACTAGCTCAGGTGGTTAGAGCGCCGTCTTCACACGGCGGAGGTCCACAGTTCGAGCCTGTGGTCGCCCACCAATGAATTTCACAACGGCCGCCGGAACGCGGGAAGCGTTTGGGCGGCCGTTGTCGTTTCGGTCCGCGGCCGCCGGGTTTGCGGCCTGTCTTGCCCCTGTGACATAATCACCCCGGATTTATGACGGGTTTTTTCCCGGGGAGTGAAGCGCCATGGCGGAATGCAAGACCATCCTCGTAGTTGACGACGATCCCGATATCCGTTTTTTCTGCACGACGGTACTGGGGGGCGCGGGATACAATGTCATTACCGCAGACAGCGGTGAAACCGGCTTGGAAATGGCCCGGACGGAAAACCCGGACCTGATCATTCTCGACATCATCATGGAGCGTTTGGATTCGGGGTATCGCGTGGCGGACGCACTGGCCGGGACAATCCCCATCATTCTTCTTTCGTCCATTCTGAACGAGTCGGATCAAATCTTCGATCCGAAAGATCTGCCGGTTGCCGCCGTGCTCAGCAAGCCGATTTCGCCCAAGATGCTGCGCGATACCGTGTCTCAGGTCTTGAACGCCGGAGTCTAGGCGCCGGACCCCAATTGAGGCTGTCGCGGCATGAAAAAGCCCAAAATAGGCCTTTTGTTTCTGGCAGGCGATTCGTGGTGGGACGCGGGTGTCTGCGACGCCAAGGAAGGCCCGTATGCCGGGTTCCTGGACCTCGTCCGCCGGGATTGCCGCGCCGCCGCTGCCGCGCTTTCCGAAACAGCCGATGTGGTCGCGACGGATCTGTTGCACACTGTCGAGGAAACGATCGCGGCGGCACGGTTTTTCAATGCCCAGGATCTCGACGCAATCCTGTTCTGTCCGATCATTTGGACGAACGACCGGCCTGTCGTCGCCTTCATCCAGGAAGCCCGCCGCGTGCCGGTGATGCTGTGGGCCCACGATCCGTATGGACGTCTCCTGCCGCACTACCACATCGAAGAATGGCTGCGCGCAAGCGGCCCGGTGAGCGTCCAGCAATGCTCGAACATCTTCCGCCGCTTTGGCTGGGCTTACGAAAGCGTCTTCGGAAGCGAAAAAGACCCGCGTACCCTGCGCCGCATCCATGCGTTTGCCGCCGCCGCCGCGGTTCGCAGCGGACTGCGCGGCACACGGATTGCCGTACTGCCGGCGCCCTGCCAGATGGTGATGTCCACATGGGCCGACGCGTTTCATTTGCTCGAACGTTTCGGCGTCGAACTGCTGCACGTTTCGGTCGAAGAATATGCGCGTCTCGTGGACGGCATATCCGACAACGACGTGGACGAATACGAGGCGTATCTGCGCGCGTTGTGTCCCATTACGGGCGTGACGGACGACGAACTCCGCGCTTCCGCGCGGCACGCGCTGGCCATGGTGCGACTAACCGAAGAAAACGGCCTGTCCGGTATCGCCATCGAGGATTTCCATCCCGAATTTTACCGTCGTTTTGGATTTCGCCCGCACCTTGCCCATCCGAAATTGGGCGAATTCGGTTGTATCGTGGGCATGGAAGCCGACGTGCCTGGAATTCTGTCAGCATTGATTGCAAGCCGTCTCGCGAATCGTCCGGGCATGTTCAACGAGTTCTTCACGATCGATCGCGACGCCGGCGCGATTCTCATGGGCCATCCTGGTTACGGCGAACCCGCCTTCGGGGATCCCGCGACGTTCATGGTGACGCGCGATCTCGAATTCGATCCGTCGCAACCGGCGGGCGCGTGGCTTTCCTACCGCGCCAAGCCCGGCCCCATGACATTCTTCAACCTTACGCCGGAATGCGGCAACCTCAAAGCGACGGCGTTTCGCGGCGTCGAGGAGGGCGGCCCGCGTCTGATGGACGGTTACGCCCACATGCTTGTGCGCATTTCGGGCCGCGTGGAGCGGCTGTTCGAACGAATCGTGCAGCGGGGGCTGATTCAGCATTGGGGAACCGTTCACGGCGACGTCATGCCCGAACTCGAATGCTTCGCACGAATGACGGGATTGGATCTCGTTGTCCTCGACGAATAATTCCATCGGAAAGAGAAATGAGCTGGACAGCCTGTCGCACGTCGTTTTCGTACACGTTTTGCCTGTTTTTTTCGTTGTGTTTCGCGGCGCAGATGTGTTGAAATGCACCCATGCGCATCGCATTTGTAGACTTGCTTTTTTCATGGCCGCCGCAGGGCGGGGCCGATGCGGACGTATTCCATACCTGCGCGGGCATTCAGGCGCTCGGACACGACGTGCATTTGTTCGCGGCGCGCCACGTTGAATCGCGCGAACGAACCGGCTTTGAACCGGCCGCTCTGCCTTTTCCCGCGACCCGGCTGGATTTCGACGAGGCCGCCATGAACCGGAAACGCGTTCCGGCGCGGTTTCGCGAGGCGGTGGACGCCTGGCGCCCCGACGCGGTGTTTTTCACCTTCGGGTATTTCTTGAAACCGTATGTGATGGAGGCGTTGGCCCATTATCCGTCCATCGCGCGTTTCTATGCGTACGAACCGTTTTGCCCGCGCGATTTGCGACGCTTCAAGGACGGCGCTCCATGCCCCTACGACTATCTGCGCACGCCTGACATATGCCGCCGGTGCGCCCTGAAGTCGCTTGCGCCGGAAATCAGGTCGTGGCGTTTCCTCGCATGGGGGCGCGACTACTGGGCCGCGCGCGCGTTTATGCCCGGTTATCATGCGCGGCTCGCCGCCGCCTTGCGAAACTGCCGGGCCGTTGTCGTCTACAACGAAATGACCCGGCGCCTCTTCGGTGGATTCAACGAAAACGTGTTTGTCGTTCCCGGCGGCGTGGAGGTGGGAAAATATACGGTATGCAACAAGCCTGAAAACCGTCCGATGGTGGCGTTGATGACCGGCCGCGTCGAAGATCCGGTCAAAGGCCTGGGCTGCCTCATGCGCGCGGCGGTTCGCCTGAGACGGCATCGCGACGACTTCGAGGTTTGGGTCACGCGCCCGGACTGGCCCGATGCGCCGCCGGGGTTCAAGGCGACCGGCTGGCTGGCGCCCGAAGCCCTGCGGGATCTTTACGGCCGGGCCGATATCTGCATTGTCCCGTCGGCGTGGGACGAACCGTTCGGCATGGCCGCGGCGGAAGCCATGGCTGCGGGGCGTCCGGTTTGCGCAAGCCGAGTCGGGGGGCTTCAGGACATTGTCGTGGATGGCGAGACCGGTTTTCTTTTCGACCGGGAAGACGATGCGGGGCTGGCCGAATGCATGGGCCGGCTTTTCGACGATGCGGCCTTGCGGACAAGGATGGGCGCGGCGGGACGTGTCCGCGCCGAATCGGAGTACGATTGGCCGCGCATTGTCGCGAGGCATTACCCGCGCATTTTGGAGCGGTTGGCTTCATGAACAAAGCGCGCCGCATAGCCGTGTATTGGAGTCCGGGCCGATCGCTGGAATCGGCGCTTGAAGCCATGGCCGCGACCGAACCGGACGCCCGCCTGTGCGCCATTGTCCCACAGGGATACCCGTTGAACGATTCGGAACGAACTTTGGCGCGGGACGTTATCCAGGCCGGCGAGGCTCATTACACGCTACGCAATCCGTGGCCGTTGTTGCAATGGATTCGGCGTCTACGGCGCGAACGGTTCGACCTGCTGATCGTGCTGTTTGACAGTCCCCGGCTGATGGCCATGGCCGGGGCGGCGCGCCCGTGCAAGGCCGCCTGCCTGCTTCCAAACCGCGTTTTGCTTCCTATGCCGGCCTCGTTCCCCGCCGCGATGGCGCTGCTCCTTGCAAGGCGCCTGAGGGGGAGCTGCGTCCATGCTTTTCTCTGGCTGTTGGTCCGGTTATCCAAAACGCGGGGCGAACGCACATCAGACCGGTAGGCGACCGGCCGCTTTTCACTGAATCCCGGCCGATTTTGGCCTGCCTGTGGCGGATGACGGAACGGAACGAACATGGTATGCTGTCCGCCGGCTTGGGAGTTTCATTTTTGAAGACAATCGTCTTTGTTGTGGCGTTCATGGCGGCGGCCTGTGCGGCCCATGCCGTCGAACCGGTGACTTTGTATTACTGGGGCACGGACAACGATGTCCTGGCGCTGGACCTGATCCAGGAATTCGAGCAGCGTCACAATGGTTCGGACGGCGGCACGCCGATTCGGGTGATTATGGGCCAGACGGCATCGCTGGATCGGACGGGGGATCCGCAGCGGCTCCTCTGCTCGATTACGGGAGGCGATCCGCCCGATGTGGTCTGGTTCCCGCGATTCGCCGTCATCGCTTGGGTGCAGATGGGTGCGCTCGAATCCTTGCAACCCTACCTGGATCGCGATTTGGCCGAGCGTCCGAGCGACCCGTTGACCTTGCGCAAGGACCTGTTTTATCGCGCATGCTGGGACGAGTCCGAGTATGACGGCCAGGTCTATGCCATCACCGCGACGGCGGACAACCGCATCCTCTACTACAACCAGGATATCTTGGACAAGTATGCCGGGGCGCTCAAGGCCGCCGGATGCGTCGCGCCCGGCGATCCGTCCAGACCTGGCCCGCCGCAGACTTGGGAACAACTAAAAAAATGCGTTTCCATTCTCACGCAATTCGATGCGCAGGGCCGGTTGAGCCAGGTCGGCTTCATCCCCAATTACGGCAACGCATGGCTCTATCTCTACGGCTGGCTGAACGGCGGCGAATTCATCAGTCCGGACGGCCGCACCTGCACGCTCGATGCCCCGGAGATCGTGGACGCGCTCGTCTTCATGACGGAACTCTACGACCTGATGGGCGGAATCGAGGCGGTCAGCGCCTTCGAAACCTCGCTGCCCAGCACCGGCATGGACCCGTTCATGTCGGGCAAGGTCGCAATGAAAATTGACTGCGAACCGTTTATCGGATACATCGCCTCGTCCCGCCGCGATCTGCGTTTCGGCGTTACGCTGCCGCCCGCGCCGGAAGGCAAGCCGCGCATGGGCTGGTCGGGCGGCTGGTCGTGGGTAATTCCGAAAGGCGCCAAGCATCCCGTCGAGGCATGGGAATTCATCAAGTTCATGGCGTCGAAACGGGCGTTTCAGATCCGGGCCGACGCGCAACGCCAATTCGCCCGCGCCAGCGGGACGGTATATGTTCCTTATTTGTGCGGCCGTCCCGACATCAATCTATGGGCCGCCGAACATTATGTCTACAGCGACGCCACCATCGAACAGCGATTCAAGGACGCCCAGCGCGTCGCCGTCGAAACGCTTCCCATTGCGAAGTACCGCCCGCGCACGCCTGCAAGCCAACTGTTGTGGAACGAGCACGTCCGCGCGATGGAGAACGGATTGTACAAGCGTTTCGACCCCAACGATCTGCGGCGCAACGCCCGGCTTGCCCTTGAAAGCGGCGCGAAAGTCGTTCAGGCCGAATTGGACAACATATTCAATCCGCCGCCGTATCCGGTCCTTTCCTGGAGGCCGGTCGTCGTCGCGTACATTGTCCTGCTCGTATTCGCCGGCGTGTTGATGTACTGGCATTTCGGGCGATCGATTCGCGCGCGCGGGTATTTTCGCCGCGAATACCACGCGGGCTATCTGTTTGCGGCGCCGTGGTTCATCGGCTTCGCCGTATTCGGCGGCGGACCGATCCTGTTTTCGCTGCTCATGAGTTTCTGCCAATACGACGTGTTCACGCCGCCGAAATTCGTGGGGCTCAAAAATTACGCCGACATGGCCTTCCACGATCCCCTGTTCTACAAATCGCTGTGGAACACGCTGTACATGACCTTGGGCATCCCGCTCGGCATGGGCCTGAGCCTCGCCATCGCCATGTTGCTCAATCACGAAATCAAGGGCATGGCGGTGTACCGCACCTTCTTCTACCTTCCCGCGATTATGCCCGCTGTTGCCGCGTCCATACTCTGGATTTGGATTTTCAATCCACACGAGGGAATCCTGAACGCCCTGCTGGCCCAATTCGGCATCGCGGGACCGGCATGGCTGCAGAATCAGCACTGGGCGAAGCCCGGCCTGATCGTCATGGGATTGTGGGGCGCGGGCGGGGGCATGATCGTGTGGCTCGCCGGATTGAAGGGCATTCCCGCGCATTTGTACGAGGCGGCCCGCATGGACGGCGCGGGACCGCTGCGTTGTTTTTGGAATATCACCCTCCCCATGCTGAGTCCCTATATTTTGTTCAATCTGATCATGGGACTCATCGGAACATTCCAAATCTTCACGCAGGCCTATGTGATGACGCAGGGCGGACCGGTGGATTCGACGTTGTTCTACGCGTACAACCTGTTCAACCACGCTTTCCGTTATCTGAAGATGGGCTACGCGTCCGCCATGGCATGGGTCCTGTTCGGCATCGTGCTGGCCTTGACCGTGCTGCAAATCCGCCTGTCGAAAACCTGGGTCCACTACGAATCGGGCGATTGACGGCTTTTTCGCGCTTTCCGCGATGGATCGCCGCGGCCGGCGCCACATGCAAGGCATCGTTGACGGATTGTTCTCCCACGATCTGTTCGCACAGGTACGGCACAAAGCGCGGGGCGTCATTCCTTGCCTTCGATAAGGGCATGGAACGACTTGAGCACGTCCCGTTTGCTTCCCCATGCCCGGCGGACATTGCCGGGATCCAACAGCCGGCAAGTCCGCGTCAGCACGTTGCGCTGGACGCGCCATCCCTTGAAGACGACCAGATCGGCCCACCAGAACCGTCCGCCCAGCGTCGGCATGCTCAGATTGGGCATCCCGCCCATTTTCGCGGCAGAAGGAATTGCGTCTTCCCACTCAGGAGAGCCCGCCGGACCCTTCGCGCCGGTCTTTTTCGGAGCGCCGCCTGTTTGCGAACCGGTCAGAAACGCCACGACTGTGTCCACGACACACGGATTCCGCGTAATGAATGTGTGCGAGTCATAGACCTCCAAGGGACTGTCCAACCCCGGAAGCCGCGTTTCCGCCACGGAAACGGTCCCGTCGTTGGGCAATGCCAACCGGCCCCGGCTAACCCACGACGTGGGATTTTTCCAATCGAATGATTTCGTGCCGGCAATAATCAGCGTATCCGCGCGGGGAATCGCGCATATCGCATCGAGGCGCCCCTTCGACATGAGTTCCTGTCCCGCCGGTCCGAACAGCCATTTCAGCGGCGTGTCGTCAAGGAGCATCCTCGCCACGGCCGACCCCTGGTTCGGCGGCGCGATCATCGCAATCCGGCCCAGTTTCGGCGTGTCGTGGCTCTTTATCATGCTTCGCACCACGATCCCGCCCAGGCTGTGCGTCACGAAGTGGATCCTTGCGTTGAGTTTCTCATTCAGCAGATAACACTCGTGCAGCGCCTGGGCGGACTCCTCGATCGTCTGCCGCGTGCTCAAGTAGTCCCAGTTCACGACGTTGAAGCCTTGGAGCTTCAAGGCGTCTTCTATCGGATGCATGGAACTCTTCCGCCGTCCCAATCCGTGGATCAATATCGCGCATTCGGCGGCCATGCTCCGTGACTCCTCAGTTCTTTGTCGTTGCCGGAGGGTCATAACGGGCGGTCATGAGCGACAAGGTTTCTTTCAGGCGGTCCCGCGTGTCGGCCGGTTCGAGCAGTTCCGCGTGCGCGCCGAAACTCAGCACCCATGCAAAGAGTTCCAGTTCGTTGCCCGCCGACAACCTCAGTTCCACGCTCCCGTCGGCGCGCCGCGTAATCTTCTGGTCCGCGCTCCACGTCCGCTCGGACACGTACTCCGCCACGTCGGGCGAAAACCGAATACGCACCGGAAACGGCTGCTTCACGATGAACCCGAACACCTCCGGCGCGGATTCGTGCTCGCCTTCGGGCGGTTTGAATGTCTCGTTCGTCATCGTTACCGACTCGATGCGATGCACCGCGAGAACCATCGGTTCCTTGTACGGTTCCTGGCCCGGCTTCGGGATCAACTGGCATTTCAGATACAACGCGTCGCGATAACCCACAAACCGCAGCGGTCCGACCCGGTACTCCTTCGTCGCGTGCCGCGACACCGCGTGATAGACCACCGTGCAGATCTTCCGTTTCCGCATCGCGTTTAGAACGATCTGGATGTGCGCCTGCTGCCGCGAATAGTCAATCCGTCCCTTCGGCAGCGACTCGGCCAGCCCGTCCGACACCCCGCCGCGCTGATCGAAATCCGTCAACAGCGCCGTCGCATGCCGCACCGTTGCACCCGCCTCCTCGCGCAAATCCTTCGGCAACAGATGGCACACCACCGTAATCCCCGGCTAAGGAAGCGATTGGGGCGGGTCATGTCAAATTGAGTCGG